>JAFGDN010000092.1 GCA_016932095.1 Sedimentisphaerales bacterium | reverse complement strand
TTGTTGAAAAAAAGCGATAACATATTGCAAAGTTGTGGACTTCTATTTATAGTGTAACTGTTTCCCGATTTTCTCGCCATAAAATTTAAAATGGCTGAGTTTTATTTTTTTATAGAGGAGCCGTTTTTTATCGTGAAAAACGCACCTTATAACTTACTAACCCAATTATCATAGGAGGTCCAAAAATGTCTAAGAAAAAGTCATTCCTAATTTTGTCAACAATTATTCTTACTACCAGCATTTCCGGAACAGCCCGTGCTACGGATAAAAACATTCCCGCTGGCCGTCGTTATAGAGGGCAGATTATTAAAGCATACACAGGCGCTCCTTCTACAAAACGCCTGACGTTAGATAATCCGTATTGGAAAATCGAACTAGATGCGGCCGGATATTCTGACTGGTTGGGCTGGTTCGAATCGCCTCGACATCCATATGCTTTTTGTGATATCCTAACAGGTGAATGGGCTGCAGCGATTTACTACGACGGAATCAGCACTGCGCCCAATGCAATGTGGCTTACGAGTCAGTTTTCTGTCCCCGATTGGAACACCAACAGCGATTTTGTGATATATGAAGACCCCAACGCATGGGACGACCCCTGCAACCCGATTGTTGATAACGACACAGGTTACTCGGTCATCAGAAACGGCCAGGTCGAGGTGAGAATCGATTACGAAATGGTTGATTTGGGCGAACAGGATGCTAATACCGGCGAGGGAGGTTCTCCTTTAGCACTTAAAGACGCTATTTTTGTGCGCAGCGAGCGATATGTGCTGTTGCAGACCTATACAATTAGAAACATCAGTCCGAACACCATCAACAACCTCGAATTTTATCAGATGCTTGTTAAGATGTATGATGAACTAATATGGAAATATTCTGTGTATGAAACATATTTATTAAATGACCCCTTTGAGAGCTATGAACCTTATAACCCGGTGCATACCGTAGGCAAATTCCGCTATGACGTTACACAGTGGGAGACGCCGCCTCCCGAAGACCCAAATCATGGCGACTGGGTAGGGTTCAGTTCGACGTTAGAGCCGGATATAACGCCCAATTCTTTCGATAATGGTTTCTACGGAGCGCATTCCGGCTCAGGAACGGACTGGAGGATTGAACAAAGGACTTTGAACGGCGAGCCGAATAGTGCGGGCTGGGGCATAGCAGGAGCCACGGGGTGGTATTTCGGAAGCATACAACCCGGCGAATCGGTATCTTTGACGTTAGCACTTATGCTCGGGGCAGGGCCGATTTCGCCCCGTTTAACCATCGAAAAAACCGCTGAAGCTAACAGTATCGGCGAGGATGGATGCGTCGGCCCGGGGGATGAAATAATATACACGATTTCGTATTGCAATGAGCCGGACATTGGGGCTATCAATAACGTGAGCATTATCGACTATCTGCCTGACGAGGTGGATTTCAACTCGGCTTCGGATGGTAATGTTTATGACCCCGATTCACATACCGTTACCTGGGATCTCGGCACATTAGAGTTGAATGAGACGGGTTTTGTTACGCTGAAAGTCAACCTGAAATGTCCTCAGCCGGGCAGCACAATAAAAAACTCATGCGAAATAAAAATCGGCGACATAAACATAAGCAGCGATTATGAAGAAACCCTTGTGTGCAACTACAATCCTTGTGAATATACCCCTATCTGCAATTGTCCGACGCTCACCAAGAATGATAATGTTCCTGATGGAAACTGTGTTGGTCCAGGCGAGAATATAAACTATAGTATCTGGTACGATGCCAACGGCTGCTGGGATACTAATGTTGCGATTATTGATTACCTGCCGGATGAAGTGAACTATGTTTCATCAAACCCCAATGGAACCTATAATCCCGAAAACAACACCGTTGAATGGAACATACCTCTGCCGCCGGATGCCTGCGGCTGCATTGATTTAGACGTTCAGATTAAGCACAGTGTAGCATATAGCACCACAATAACAAACCACTGCGAAATGAGAAGCGGTAGCGACTTCTACGACGAAGATTTTGAAAATACTTCTGTGTGCCCGTGCCCATATCCTGTGCCAGATGAGGGTATAAACACACGTATCTGGTGGCCGCTTGAGCATAACTGGCCGAATATGTGCTCGCCGATACAGGTTTATTCGTATGCTGACCCCTACATGCCTGAGGGCGAGAAAGAGGGAGAACACTTCAATAATGGCAGGGGCGTGATGCAGACGTTTACAGTCCCGCCTGAGACCGGCGGGTTTATGCTGACCGACATCGTTATCACCGCCAACGGCGAGGGAAACCCGGATGTAACCTTCACTCTGCATCTTTTCGACCTCGATACAATGGTAGAACCTGATGCGGAAGATTATACACCGGCCCATCACGCGATACCGGCCGGCACGGACCTTTTTTATCACTGCTGTTTCAAATTTCACAACTGCCCCGACAAATTTGTGTCATTTACTTTCTCTCCCGAAAACAGGGTCCATTTAGAGCCGAATCACTTATACGCCTTCGAGATTTGGCCAACCGAATCCGACCCTAACGCCGCTTTTTACTGGATACGCTCTACTACTATGGAAGGTACATATAACGGCGGCCAGGGTTATGCCTGCCCGGCCTATGGTGAAGGCCCGCCTCCGTCGGACCTTAGTGCTGCACGCACTTACCTCGCCTGCGGCAATCGTGACTTTGTATTGGGCGTCTATGGGATTCCTTTTGACGGCAAGGCCTACGCTCCCCAGCCGAGGAACTACGCCACGGATATAAGTGTAAATACTACACTAACCTGGCGCCCCGGACGGTGGGCTGCTACCGTCAACGGCCATAAGGTGTATTTCGGCACGGACATCGCCAGCATAGAAAACCGAAACCTCACACCCATAGTAAGGACCGAACCTAACTATACTCCTCCAGTGCAACTCAGCTTCGATACAACATATTATTGGGCAGTAGATGAAGTTAATGGAACGAATATATGGTCAGGCGACGTATGGCGGTTCACTACCACTACTCCCAAGGCCTCTAACCCACAGCCGGCGTCGGGCAGAACAGCCGAGTTTAATATAGAAGAACTTGAGCTAAGCTGGATTGCGGGCGCGTTTGCAGCGGAAGTAGATGGCCACAGGGTTTTCTTCGGTACAGATTTAGATGAGGTGAACTTAGCCACCACTGCGACCGGTCCGCCGATTTACAGGGGTCAGCAGACGCCTGATTCCTATAACCTTCTCGACCTGGCTGAGGATTACACTTTAGAAAGCGGGTCAACTTACTACTGGCGCGTCGATGAAGTAAACGACGGCACCGCGGGCAGCCCGTGGAAAGGGACTGTATGGAACTTCACAATGCCTTCGTATGTCGTTGTTGACAGCTTCGTCTATGGAAACCAAGCGGATATGAATGCCGTATGGATAGCCGGACTCAAGGAGCCGGACTGCCTGCCTGACTGCATGTCCGACAAATCAGGAGGCGCAATCGCTTTGGACGCCGGTAAGATGCGGTTCGTATTCGATAACAGGGGTACAGTAGCTTGTCCGTGGTCGGAAGCCAAGATGGATTATAATGGGACAGTAGTTGACTGGACTGCCGGCGGACTTGTTAATACACAATCACTGTCTATCAGCGTCGATGGAAATATTGCCAGTTCAATAATGCCCGATTATGACCATTTGTATTTGGCGATAGATGACAGCAGCGGCAACTTCGGGATTGTCTATTGCGACGACACCATCATTCAGAAAAGACAGTTCGGCAGCACGGAAGGCAATATATGGAATATTTCCCTTGCCGACCTTGTCAATAACGGCACTCCTGGCCCCGTTGACCTGACGGATATTAACGCCTTGTATATAGGAACCGGACCCAGATGCTCATGGGGACCCCCTCCTTATACATACGGCGGGCAGGGCGTTATCTACATCGATAACATCCGGCTGTATGTGCCGAGATGCCTGCCGGAAAAAGCGGGGCCTGATGCCGATTTCACCGGCCCGGCGAACTTCATCGGCGACTGCATCGTGAACGCTTACGACCTTAAATACTTTGCCGGCGACTGGCTTGATTCAGACGTTGACCTGAATTATCCCAACGCGCTCGCACCGCTTGATGACTCCGGCCACTTAATGGTCTGGTACAAGTTCGATACCGAAACCGGCACCTCCGGCACAGTGACCGTGACCGATTCTTCAGGAAACAACAGGTATGGCACAATCGGCAACCCACATAAATTCCTGTGGGCCAGCGACGGCGCCAGCGGCAAATGCCTAAATACCGAGGCGGGTCTAAGGACGTGGGTAGAGGTTCCAACAACGGCGTATCCCGCCGGCTCAGAGGGCGTAACCTTCAGCTTCTGGTCTGCGTATGATATAAACTACCAGCCGATAGAATCGCTCGCTGCGAAATGGGCTTCAGTGCTTACAATGCACGAGAAGGTTCCAACCGAGGCCAACGCGAACACCAATAACGACGACAGCCAGTTGATTGAATCGCAGGTTCCGACGCCGTGGCCTCCAAATTATGAATCAGGGCCGCAGGTCAGATTTGTGGATATGCGAGAAAACGGCAGAAATATAGCAACCAACCGCAGGAGATTCAGCGATTTGGGCAGGCGATGGAACCACTACGCATTTATTTACGATGACGCTAACGATTCGATGCGCGTTTATCTTAACGGAAAGCTCGAGGCCAATGAAATCAACGCAACCCTTCCACTGTGGCCGGCACCCGGTTCTTTCCGGCTCGGGACCCGAAGCAACAGGTATTATAACCCGAGTTACGGGTTTATTGGTCCGAACTGGGGCTTCTGGTTTGGTAAGCTGGATGATTTCAGGATTTATAACTACGCACTGAATGAAAATGAGATTCAGTGGCTTGCAACAAACGGAACTGGAACTCGTATATTGCCATTAGTTGAGCCGACCAACCTCAGCACGGCCGGCTCGCCGCAGATAATTAACTTTATGGACTTTGCGATATTTGCCAACGATTGGCTGATGGAGGATTACTGACTGTAAGGAGAGAAAGGGATGACAAATAGCGGCGATTAAGCATCGGCGGGGTAATCCGCCCCACCACAGGTGGGTAAACTGCGGCGGATAAAATGCCGCCATAAGCATTACGCCGAAGTGCCGGCATGGACTACGAAGGTTTCAGGACTTCGAGGCTGGCGGCGGTAATATCATCGACTTCGGCGGGCTCGATACTCGTAGCCGGTTGCGGGGTGCAGCTTACAGGTTGCTGGTTATATCTTCGTCAGGGACTACGCCGGACAGGTACACGGCTCGTTATGTCGTTGGCATTTCCGAAGCGGGCTCTTCGCTTCAATACGTGTCGTATATCGTAGTTCGGATTGCGGATTTCGTCAAAAAAGAGAAAAGCAGAATGTCCCCCTTTCCCTTTCAAGTGTTATCGAGCAGATTATAAATGGCTTGGTAGGCGGGGAGAAGCAAAGGGGTGATTTTGCAGTCCCTGCAGGCCCAGTGGAATAAAATCTTCTGCTGGTCAGGATTCAGATTGTTTTTGGCATAGGGATGCCTGATATATTCGTCCACACAGCAGGGGGGAAAACCGAAAAGAAAGCCCTCAAAACGCTGGACTTCAGGGGATTTGTCAACAGGTTTGCCGGCAAAGCGTTGTTCATAGATTTGGATGTAGCCGGAAGAAATGCTAAAAATAGTTTCTGAAATGACCCTGCCGATTTTGACGGTTCTCTCGATTCGTTTGGTAATTAAGCCCATCCGGCGTAATAATTCCAGTCCGCGGTCATCTATGGGGCGTTCCCATCGGCTTAAGGGCTTGAGACCCCGGCGGGTAAGCAGGGCAAGATATGCCAGCTCGACGTCTATTTCTTTTATCGCCTTGAGGCACTGGCGAAATTGCGGTGAGTCGAAATCCAACTCAGCCGTCATTCGGCGGTTCCGTTTTCATTAGGGTCAGTAGATTTTAGCCAGCTATCGGCAAAATCGGCAAAATCGATAAAATCCTGTTTGCAATCCTTGTTGTAATCGCCCGGCAGATAATTTATACCCAAATCGCCGCACTTTCGCGGCATTTCAAGAATGTAGGTCAATAGGGCCAAATCAACTCTGCCCGCGTGGAAGGGGTCATAGGGCGGCTCTATCTGTGTTCCTGAATAACTGAACGAGCCGTGCGACATATAGTGGCAGGTAATGTCATAAACGTTGATGGAAAGACACAGTCGCGGATTAATTACCTCCCACCAGCCCATATTAACCATTTCGCCGCAAATTTCGCATCGTTCGAGGCCGTGCTGGAAATAGCTCACCTTGTATGGCTCGTTCGGTTCTGGCTGTCCGCCATAAGGGTCATAAATGGGCAAATCGTCGATTGCACGACTGCATTGTCCGGCAAGCTCGATGCCGTCGGGCAGGAGGTCTTCATCCTGATCGGCGTCATAAAGATTGTATCCGGCTTTTAGCTCTTCCGTATCTGCCATAAGGTCGCCGTCAAGGTCATTGGCATCCGGCGCCAATTGGCCAATACCATTAACATCGTAAGTCAGCGGCAGTTGATGAGTATTCGGGTCGAAGGGGAAACGCATTTCGAGGACCCTGTTCAATAGCGGGATATTCACTCTGCCGGTGTGAATGCTGCCTGCGCAACTGAATGAGCCGTGCTGCATATAGTGCAGCGTGAGGTCCGGCAAAAACACACCCTCCATTGGGTCGCAGGGGTCGGGGTATCGCAGGTTTAACCTCGGGTTGACGATTTCCCAGCCGCCCATATGAATCCATTGGCCGCAGACGAGACACTGTTCCAGCCCGTCGAGAGGATGTTCAATTTTGTATATTTCATTAGGCCCGGCCTGACTCTGAGGCGGGAGCTGCTCGACGGCCTGTGCGACACGCTTAGCCAGTTCGACGCCGTCGAGAACGGCATTTTTGTTCTGGTCGTCATTGAAAGGTTGATAGCCGAGGGCAAATTCTTCTTTGTCCGAAAGTAAATCCGTATCGGAGTCATTTGGAACGGGCAATTGATGGTCATTGGGGTCTAACGGTAAACTGACATCAAGCGCCTGGAGTAACGCAGGGACATCAACCCTTCCCTCAACAGGTTCTTCACCATAGTAGCCATCGTAGCTGAACGAGCCGTGCTCAAGGTAATGCAGCGTGAGCTGGAAGGGGAAGGTCACGGTTATGCCCTTTGTGGGATTTGTTACTCCGCCCGGCCCCATAGGCATAGTAGCGCCGCAAATCTCGCAGGTATGCAGCCCCATTTGCGGATACCACCATTTATAAGTTTGCCCTGGAGCGGCATCGTCTTCCCACGGCAGGTCGTTGATATCCGTTGCGCAGAGGTTCGCCAATTCAACACCGTCCGGGATTAAATTTCGGTTCTGGTCGGGATTGAAGTTTAAATATCCGAGGATGTCTTCCTCGATATCGGCGAGCAAATCACCGTCCGTGTCGCCGCTGACGGGCAACTGATGCGGGTCGGGTGTATCAGCGGCAAGGGCCTTATTTGTGCCCGCAGCCCCAAAAGCCATTGCGGCGGCGGCGCCTGTGGCGAAGGCATACTTTTTGATTTTTTTACGCCATTTGGTTTGTTCTCCGACGTGTCGATGTGTCTTTCTTAATCTTTTCATTTTTCGCTCTCCTATGAACAAGATAAGAATTGGTTTTTGATAATTATTTCATATCCGGTCGCTTTTGTTTTGTCAAGAGTATTTTGGATAATTTTTGGGCCAGCAAAGAAACATCGCATCCCCCTATTGAAGATAAGATGTATGACGGATAAATGCTACGAAAGGGTAAAGAAGATATGGCGGGGGCTTGGGGAAAGCCCCTGCCGCGAAAAACCTGAAAAAAATCGGCCCCCGGAACACCATTACGGTTTTTCCGAGGGCCAAACAATGCGGAAGTGGTTCGCAGAACATACCATACAAAGGGAAACAACGGCGGAGAACAACGCGGGAAAAACGCAAAAAAATACAATTATCGTGATATGCGGGCGGTTTTGGCTTGACACCGCGCGGGGGAATAATTTATACAATTAAAAGAAAGGAAGGTGCAATAAAAAATGAGATTCGCAATTATTGGAGCAGGAAAGTTTGCTGAAAAGCGGGCCAACGTCATCGGTAAAGGTCTTGACGGCAAAGCAGAACTAAAAGCCATAGTAGATATAGACGTTGAAAAGGCAAAGGGGCTGGCGAAAAAATACGGATGCGAGGCGTTATCGGATTATCACAAACTTTTAGAGCGAGACGACATCGACAGCGTTGACGTGGCGACGCCGAACAAGTTTCACTGTGAAATATCCAAGGCGTTCCTGGAGGCGGGGAAAAACGTTCTGTGCGAAAAGCCGGTTACCAAAACCGTTGAGGAGGCCGAAGTATTAGTCGAAACAGCAAAGAAATCGAAGGGATTTTTCAAGACGGGTTCGAACCACCGGTATTTTCCCAACGTTCAAAAGGCAAAAGAGCTTCTTGACCAGAATAAAATCGGGCGGATTATCTTCGCCCGCGGCTGGATAGGCAATAACGGTAAATACGTTCAAAAGAGCTGGTTCTGGGACAAGGACTTATCGGGGGGCGGGACGTTCCTGGATAACGGCTGTCATATAATGGATATTTTCCGTTGGTGCCTAGGGGAAGTAAACGAGTGCAAGGGCTATACCGTCAACAACGTATGGCCGACGGAGCTTGAGGACACGGGATTTGCGCTTTATAAAACGGTTGACAATAAGGTGTTCTTTTTACAATCCTCCTGGTTAGAATGGTCCGGGTATATGTATATGGAATTCTACGGGGTCAATGGATTCATATTTGTTGACAGCCGATATCGCAACAGCATAACGATAGGCAAACAGGATGGTTACAGCGAGACATTCGACTTTTCATCGATACCGCCGGCATCACATAAATTAGAGCTTCTGGATTTCATCGAAAAAATCGAGAACAAGATTCAGCCGACGCCAAGCGCGTATGACGGAATGAGGGTCGTGCAAATGGTTCATGCGCTGTATGAGGCATCGAGAACAGACAAGACCATCAAGTTATAAGCCGGGGAGTTTTGAAAATGGAAGTGTTCAAAAGTTACGCCAATTATTATGACCTGTTATACGAGGACAAGAATTACGAAGAGGAGTGCGATTTTATCGAGGATGCGCTCAAGCAATATTCCGGCATAAAGGCAGGGAATATACTCGAGCTGGGCAGCGGGACAGGGGGACACGCAATACCATTAGCGAAGAGAAAATACGAAATGACGGGGATAGACGCGTCGGAGGGGATGTTAAAGAAGGCGAGAGAAAAGGCCGGCAAGCTTGGTCTGAATATGAATTTGCAGCTTTGCGACATCAGGAATTTCGAGTTCGGGCGGAGCTTCGACGCGGTGATTTGCATGTTCGCGGTATTTAATTATATAACGCAAACCAGCGATATAGTAAAAACGTTAAAAAACGTAAAAAAGCACCTGAAGAAGGGGGGCCTTTTTATTATCGACATCTGGAACGGGCTTGCGGTGATGCGAATCCTTCCATCGACGCGAGTAAAGGTAATTGAAAGGGGCACAACAAAAATAATACGCGCCGTCGAGCCGGAGCTCGACGCGGTCAATCACCTGTGCCGAAATCATTACACGATGCTCGTGCTGGAAAAGGACAGGGTCATCGAAGAGATAAAAGAGACGCATGTTATGAGGTTTCTTTTTCCGCAGGAAATAAAACACTATCTTGAGCAGTCGGGATTCGAGGTTATGAAAATGTGCCCATTCCCGAGGATGGACGGCCTCGTAAACGAGAACATCTGGAATATAGCGGTAATATCGAAAGGATAGTGAAAGATTTTCAATTTTCTATTTTCAATTTTCTATTTAAGAAAACGGGTTGAACGATGCTTTTTTCAAATAGAAAATTGAAAATAGAAAATAAAGAATAAACCGTATGAAGCATGAAAATCTGATTATGGTCCTTCTTTTGGCTCTTTTGTGCCTGAACCTCCGCATCGTCAATTTCGTCGGCATAGGCATTAACGACGATATTGCTTATATTCAAAACGCGAGGACGCTGGCGCAGGGAGACAGCCCTATCAGCTCCGGCTTTAATCAGCTGGGCTTTCGGCTGGGGATGGTATTTCCGCTGGCCTTATTATACAATATATTCGGCTATAACGAGGTAGGTTTTTCCCTTTATCCGATAATCTGCTCGATTATCACGTGCGCTTTAATATACCTGACGGCGGTTCGATTATGGGGGACAGCGGCCGGGGTATTTGCGTGCCTGCTGTGGATTGCATACCCTCTTCAGATTGTTTTCGGCACTCAGCTTTCCCCTTCGAATCAGCACGCAACCTGCGTGGCTGCGGCACTTTTCCTGTATTTTTACGCAACGACCCGCAAAACTTCTTCATCTCCCCCAGCGTTGTTCGAGACGGACATTTCAAGGTTCGATTTCCTGAAAAAGTTGAAAGAGCCGACGCTGTTAATGTTCTGCGGTATATGTATCGGGCTCGGATGGATGATAAACGCGATATTTGTTACCATCGTGCTGGTGATTTTGCCCTTTCTTTTTATTGTGCGGCCCAAAATCAAATACCTGCTGTGGATAACGGCGGGATTTGTTCTAATTATATTCCTCGAATTACTCGTAGTTAAAATCTCCTGCGGCTCATGGTTTGCCCGGTTTAGCTGCATACTCCGGACAGAAGAGGCCGTCAAAAGTAATACCGATTACAGTTATCTGCCCAGAGCCCTTTTCAAGATATGGAATACAAATCCCCTTAATGACGAAGGCCATTTCGGAATAATATGGTATGTGTTCATAATAATAACAATAGCGGCGATATTCCTGAAAGAAAAGACGGCGACGGCCCTTGCGCTGGGCTGCTGGCTCTGGCTGGCGTATATTCAATGGGGTGGAAAACTGGTTTTGGGCGAACCAATCGCCAAATACATCCGATACTTTTCGATGATTGTTCCCCTTCAGTGCCTGGCGTTCGGGGCGATACTTTGGCGACTTACGAATTTTTCCAAAATGTTAAGCAAGATGGTAATATTTTTGTTTGTCGTGCTGCTCATACATTCGTCCTGGCTCGGGATTAAGGCAGTAAAAGCGGTAAAAATGCACACAAGGGACTTCAAGGAAATCACAAGATTTTTTATGAATATGGATTTGGAGGACGACGAAATAATATATACGGACAACCTGACGGGCAATTTCTTAAAGCTCTATTCGAAAGGCACGTTAAACATTAAAAGAATCAATTTCAAAGAGGTCGTTTTTCCTGAAAGGGGATTTCTGGTGGCCGACGGCTCGTGGTACGCAATTGCCCTGCCTGAATATCGCAATGGAATGCCGGAATGGTCGCTGGCGCCTCCGTCATACTGGCCCCTCCTTCATACCGTTTGCGGAAAAAAGGTGGGAATCTACGGAAGTTTTGACCCTAAAATTTACAAGATTGAGCCGGAAAATTCATACGGGGGCGGAAGCTGACGCCTTAAAGAAAAAGAGGGTTGAAAAGAAGGAGATTTGCCTCATAATACCGTATCAATGAAACGCAAACATTTGGGAATACTTTTGTTTTTGCTTTTTCTTTGCGGGGCCGTTCGTTTATTCAACTTTGTCGGCATAGGCACCAACGACGACGTATGTTATATCGAAAGTGCCCAGGTTTTGGCGTCGGGCAGAAGCCCTTACACCAGTCAGATTGGCTTCCGCTCGGGTATGGTTGCCCCCCTTGCACTTTTATATAAGGTATTCGGGCTCAACGAAACGGCTTTCGCGGCATACCCGTTGGGATGCTCGCTTGTCACGTGTACATTCATTTATCTAACGGCAATTCGATTATGGGGAACGCCAGCGGGGGTATTCGCGTGCCTGCTTTGGATTGCGTACCCGCTGCAAATCGTCTTTGATACGCAGCTTTCACCATCGAATCAGCAAGCAACCTGCGTTGCGGCGGCGCTGTTTTTTTATTCTTTTTCGACCAAACTGTCTTCACCATCAAAATCGAACGTGCCTGTATTTTTAGCGCTCGGCGGCGTGTTCCTCGGGTTTGCGTGGCTTGCGAATGAGATATTTGTTACCTTCGTTTTAGTGGTTTTGCCGTTTCTTGTTCTCGTCAGGCCGAAAATCAGGCACCTCCTGTGGATAACGGCGGGGTTTGCAGTAGTGTTCCTTTTGGAATTACTGATAATCAAATTCACAACGGGCTCCTGGTTTTCGAGGTTTACCTGCATCCTCAATACTGAGCAGGTTATCAGCAGCAACAAGGACCCATCATATCTTCCGAGGACGCTTTTCAAGGTATTTAATGCAAAACCCCTTTACGAGGAAGGGCACTTCGGAATCATCTGGTATTTATTCATTATAGCGACCATTGCGACGCTGTTTTTGAAGGATAAGCTTGTGCTGGCCCTGGCGCTGGGCTGCTGGGTTTGGCTAGCTTATATACAGTGGGGGATTCAATCGCCTGAGGGCACGCCGATTGCCAGATATATCCGGTACATCTCAATGATTGTTCCGCTTCAATGCCTAGTTTTTGGAGCGGTACTCGGATGGCTTGTTACATTTTCATCAAAATTAAAGCCTGTTGTAATATTTTTATTTATTCTGCTTATTGGGAACCTGTTCTGGCTGGGAAGCAAAGCAGTAAAAATGGTAAAGCTGCCTACGGAGGATTTCAGGGAAATTGCGCAATTGCTCTTGCAACTGGACTTAAAAAGTGATGACATAGTTTACACTGATTTTCTGAGCGGTGATTTCATTGAAATTTACGCGAAAGGCCGGCTGACCATTAAAAAGGCAAACATCATAGGGCCGAATATCTTTACGGAGATGCCCGAACCGCAAAAGGGGATTCTTATTCAAGACGGCTCTCGTGCGGCTATTGAACTTACCTGGTTTCGCGAAACGATGCCGCAATGGTATTTATCGCCGCCTGAACACTGGGAACTGCTGACTACGGTCACGGGCAAAAATATCGACGTATATAAAGCGTTTGACCCGAAAATTTACAAAATATTACCACAAAATTTGAAAGGAGACAAAAATTGATACCTGTATGTGAGCCATATTTAGCCGGCAACGAGCTGGAATACGTAAAAGAGGCCGTCGCCTCGACCTGGATTTCATCAGGCGGCAAATACATTAAAGAGTTCGAACAAAAATTCCCGGCATATATAGGTGCAACGCATGCGACTCTGACGACAAGCGGGACAACCGCCCTGCATCTTGCGTTAAAAGCCATCGGCGCTGGCGTTGGGGACGAGGTGATTATACCCGCCTTTACAATGATTGCCTGCGCTTTTTCGGTCTGCCACAGCGGTGCCAAACCCGTCTTTGTGGATTGCGACAGGGAAACCTGGAATATGAACCCGGCTCTTATAGAAGAAAAGATTACTTCGAGGACAAAGGCAATAATGGCGGTGCATATTTACGGTCACCCCTGCGATATGGACCCGATTATGGCAATCGCGAAAAAACATAATCTTATAGTCATCGAGGACGCGGCGGAGGCGATGGGGTCTTTATATAAGGGGAAAAAATGCGGCACGCTGGGGGATATTGCATGCTTCAGCTTTTTCGCCAACAAGATGATAACCTGCGGCGAAGGCGGCGTTGTGATTACAAATAACCAGTCATTTCATGACAACTGCAGGTATTTCAAAAACCTGTGCTTCCCGCTGGATAAACCACGGGTCTTCCTGCATGAGGACATCGGTTTTAATTACCGGCTGACAAACGTTCAGACGGCTCTTTTGTGCGCTCAACTGGAAAAGGCCGATACTTATATCAGCTTAAGAAGAGAGCACGCACAACAATATAATGAACGATTAAAGGACGTTAAGGGAATAACGCTGCCCTGTGAAAAGGACTGGGCGTTCAATTCGTACTGGATGTATTCAATTCTGCTCGAGGACGATTTCAAACTCAACCGCGACCGGCTCGCCCAGCGACTGAAAGAAGAGGGTATCGATACGCGGCCGTTTTTTATCTCTATGCACAGGCAAAAATCCTTGGAGAAATACGGATGCGACTGCTCTGGCGCGTACCCGGTTACAGATGAAATATCCCAAAAAGGGCTGTATCTTCCTTCCGGCTCCGGCCTTAAAACGGAACAGATTGATTTTATCTGCGATACAATCCGAAAAATAAATAGCTGACCTGCTACGGTAAAACGCGGTTGTCATTGCGGGGAGCGCTACAACGAGGCAATTTTGTCTGTCTCGGGGGTTTTCGTCATTGACGTTGTATTCACTCCGAACCTGCTTTTATTAAAAACAAAATACCTCGACCCCAGGTAGTTGAATACCGTTCCAAAGGCAACGCCGCAGAACTGTGCAATCACTTTATAAGGAGGGGAATAAAAGTATAATATAATATTTAATACGACAAGGTTGATTCCGAGTCCGAGTAACGTGGTCAGATTGAATTTAAACCAGCCGTGAAAAGAGAGCTTTTCATCGCCTGTAATTTCCCTGAAAGTCCATATATGATGCAGGGCGTAATTTTGCGTTCCGGCTATCAGAAATGCTGAAACGGCCATTACGTTTGCCCACAGCTTGAGGACATCGACAAAAACGAAAAAAATAGAAAGATTCGTAATCGTTCCGAGGAAGCCGACGACGGCAAAGATAACAAAGGAATGTTTTATAATAGACCCTAATTTTTTAACCATTTTTTCCCCTTAACAAGCCCGCCGGGCAATTCAAACTGATTAATACTCAGGATTTCAAAAATTTTACGATCTCATCAAGAATACCAGTACGTTCAGTTTCAAGAAGGAAGGCGTTGATAATAATATCACTATCTCCAATTGCTAATACACTATCAGTTGCAACTAAAAAAACGGGATTTTTTAGATCATTTTGATGCCTGCTTTTCAGAGGATGATTCAAGCCGAATCCTGCACCGCAGGCAAACGTATCTTTAGAATTTTCAAAACATATTTCTTCATTTTTATCTCCTGTTAAAAGTCCAACAGCACAGGCCCCGTGAAGGTAAAGCCGCTTCTTTTGAAAAAAGACAGGGATGTATAAAATGTTTCCGTGTTCATTATCTTTAAGATTTACACCATAATAGGGAAGAAACCTGACTCCGTATTTCTCAGCAAGTGCATTAACAGGATAAGGTATAGGATATATTTTAAACGGCTTAAAAAACGACTCCCATGAATCCGCATAGCTTTTAACGCTGGAGTACATATCACCGAAGATAATTACTTTTTGGGATTTGGACAGGTTATCTATAACTTGCTTTGGAATCCTTTTTAGGGGTGAAATCACAATTACTCCGTCTGCAGGGGTGATTCCTTCCTGATACTTAAAAACCGAAATGCCCACATCAGCAAGAGCAGTGAAAAATTTCGAATAATCATGAAAATCGCCCCCATTTCCATACACGAAAACCCTCTTCGAGCTCCGCTGTGTGCTGGGAAAAGAGAAATCGTTTAATTTCTGGCGGTCTTTTAACGGATGAATCTTAAAGATTAAATCTTTTACGAATGCTCCGGTTTTAGGGTCGCTGAAAGCCAATAGATGAAGCCCTTCCCACTTATATTCAGGATTAGCATTCCACAAAAACTCTGAATCGGTTAATGTTGCAATCCGGCCTTTCTTGTAGCTGCCCAATCCCGCGACAATATGTCCTCCGTTTAATGATGTAAGAAGAACCTCGCGACCTTCATCCCAGATTGCCGTTAAACTTGCTGCGCAAAGAAAGACCGGCCCCTCCTTCTTTGAGGGTAGAACGGTCTTAATCCATCCATTGTTCTTTGGAAGCGCGTCCTTATCATCGGTAATACAGTCATTATTTATTTCCCATCCCCCTGCATTTGCAATAGGTCTTAGGAAGTCTGAAGAGCCGTATTGATTATGGTGCTCCGCGATAATCAGAACTTTTCCTCCACGGCCTAAAAAGTCGAGTATGTGTACTATTTCATCCTCATTAAACCGAGCTTCCATAGCAACGCCGATTACAAAAAGTGTTTCAGCACCAAGATTCGTAAGAACTTCGTTATACGGCTTATGATTTTCTGCAGTACGATAACCAAGGTCTTTAAGAAAAAGATTTAGTGAGGAATATCCCGTAAAACCGGTATCTTTTATAGACCAGGTCTGTTCTTTGAAAGCATCGAATAAAATCATCGGGCGTTGATTTATCTTCTTTTTTTTGCCGGGGGAAAATCCCTCTCTCTCATCTATTGGCTGCTCACAGGCAATAACAAGCAAGGAAAAAAGAAGAAAAAATTTAAGAGCATTCCTGATGCTAACCATTTTTAATTAATCCTTCAATCTTTAACATTTTAATGTTCTGTTGAGAAGGTGAAAAAATTGTCATTCCTTCGCATTGCTCAGGACGGTGTCTGAACGGAGCGAAGCGGAGTGAAGAATCTCTTTAATGCTCGAAAACGAGATTCTTCGGCTTTGATTCAGAATGACACTTTCAGGTTTTCAACGAATCAGCATTTTAATAAAACTTTCTTCTTAGTCATTTTTGCACGAAATGGACTTTAAGCATAGACAAAATAAGGACTATTATCAAAAAAAGCTGCCCGGCCTTTAACCGGGCAGCTTGTATTCTATCATTTTGACGCAGTTTCCGTCAAAACAAATTAAACGTTGCCATA
>JAFGDN010000091.1 GCA_016932095.1 Sedimentisphaerales bacterium | reverse complement strand
GATGTCTAAGTGCGCCCACTTTTTGTCTCCCACAAACTGTCTTAAAAACGCCGCCGCCGTGCACGCCCCGCCCCATCTGCCGCCTGAATTTTTCAAATCGGCTATTTTGCTTTTCATTTCTTCAGCGTATTCGTCGCTGCAAGGCAATGGCCATACGCTTTCGCCGCTGCTCTGGGCGGCATTTTCAATGTTTTTCCCGAGCTGCTCGTCGCTGGTCATCAGCCCCGCCTTATGCGTTCCCAGCGCAACCATACAGGCGCCGGTCAGTGTGGCTATGTCGATAATTACGTCGCAGTTTTGTTTGACGGCATAGTGCAGCGCATCGCAAAGCAGCATCCTGCCCTCGGCGTCGGTATTTTCTATCTCCACGGTCTTGCCGCTGAAGGTAGTTACGATATCGCCTGGCCTGTAGCTCGAGCCGCTGGGCATATTCTCCGCTGATGGCACGATTGCGTAAAGGTTTATCGGCAGTTTCAGTTGTGCCGCCGCTTTTGCCGTCGCCAGGACCGCAATGCCACCCGTCTTATCGAGCTTCATCTGGTCCATATTCTGCGCCGGCTTAATACTTATCCCGCCTGAGTCGAACGTTATCGCCTTACCCACAAGCGCCACCGTCGGTAGTTTGCCCGTCTTTCCTTTCGGCGTGTATTTTACAACGATAAACCTCGCCGGCGTCTTTGACCCGCCTCCAACAGCCAAAATTCCGCCCATTCCCAGTTTGGTCATTTGCTTATCGTCGAGAACTAAGCAGCGTAATCCCGGCGTCTGCCTGGCGAGCTTTTTTGCTTCATTTGCAAGCGCAGGAGGATTTATCACGTTTCCGGGCCTGTTTGCAAGGGTCCGGGCAAAGCTCTGGGCTTTGCCAATGATGATTCCCGTCCGCAAACCCTTCTCAAGGCGTTTGACGTTTTCGGCTTTATCAATCACCTCGACTGACAGGGTTTCCGCCCGGCCGTTTTCGTCTGACGTGATGTATTCATCGTAGCGGAAGCTGCCGTAATACACGCCCTCTGCCAGGGCCTGTGCCATAAGTCCTGATTCAAGCTTTTCGCCGAGGTTTATGTGAATTGCCATTGCCAGCCGGTTGATTTTCATACCGACCGCCTTGTTGGCCGCCAGGGATGCCGCTTTTCTGATTGTATTTATCGTGGTTTTGTCTTTCTGTCCTAAGCCGACGAGGAGCACCCGTTCGGCTTTTATTTTCTCATAGCCGTAAACGAGGGCGCTTGTGCCTTCTTTACCTTTGAAGTCGCCCAGCTTTAGGATGCGTTCGATTGCGCCGCCGAGCTTTTTATCGAGCTTGCCAATTTCGCTATTGAGCCCTTTTGTGTCTGAAAAACAGCCGACCGCGACCATTTGCGACCTGATTGTGTCTGTTTGAGCGACTCTCGTTTTTAAGTCAACCTTTATTATCGGTTTCATTTTTTCTGTCCTTCGCACGTTCGTGCAGATATGCGTCAATAAATTCCTCGATTTCGCCGTTAAGGACGCTATCGACGTTACCCGTCTGGTAATCGGTCCTGTGGTCCTTGACTAATTGATAGGGTTGCAGGACGTAACTTCGTATCTGGTATCCCCAGGCGATTTCGCCTTTTTGGCCGTATTGTTTGGCAATCTCTGCGTCTCGTTTTTTCTGTTCGAGCATATACAGCCGGGCCTTTAGCACTTTCAGGGACGATGCCTTATTTTTATGCTGGCTGCGCTCGTTTTGGCACTGAACGACTATTCCCGTCGGTTTATGCAGAATCCGGACCGCCGAGCTTGTCTTGTTGACGTGCTGGCCGCCGGCGCCGCTGGCGCGATAAAAATCGATTTTCAGGTCTTCTTCTTTCAATTCAATATCGATGTCTTCCTCAAACTCGGGCAGACAGTCAACAGCCGCGAAACTTGTATGCCTGCGTTTATTAGCGTCAAACGGGCTGATTCTCACCAGCCGGTGAACGCCTGTTTCGCAGGACAATTTCCCGTAAGCGAAAGGCCCGCTGACGCGAAGTGTAATCGACCGTATCCCCGCTTCTTCGCCCGGCGTAATATCAAGCTCGCTGTACTGGTATTTGTTTTTATCGAAGTAGCGAGTGTACATCCTGAGCAGCATACTCACCCAGTCGCAGCTTTCTGTGCCGCCGGCGCCTGCGTGTATGCTGAAAAAACAGTTTTTCGTATCGTTTGGCCTGCTTAGCAGACCCGTTAATTCTATCTGTTCGCAGCGTTTGGTAAGTGACGTGAGGTCTTTTTCAAGCTGGATAAGCTCATCAGGGTCTGATTCGACCGCCAGCTCGAATAGGTCCTCCAAATCCTGTGTCTCCCTGCAAAGTTCTTCCGCCGGCTCGATAATCGCCTTTAATGCGCTCAACCGTGAAACCACCCCCTGCGCCGCCTCCTTGTTATCCCAGAAACCGGGGCCGGTCATTTTCTCCTGAAAATGTTCAAGCTCCGCCCTTTTCCCGGCCAAGTCAAAGCCAGTCCCGGATGTTGTCCACCCGGGCCTTCAACTCCGTTATTCCGTTTTTTAATTGAGCAGCTTCCATAATTAACCTTTTTATTTATCGCCCTGAACCATAACCGGTTCACGGGCAGCTTATAACACATTTAACTTCAAATTGCAATTTAACTTTGCTGATTTCGCGTGATTTGCGTATAATTACACCGTTGGTTGGCCAATCGAAGTTTGGCTGTGGCTTGCGTTTCTTTTTTGTGAGGTTTATATGGACAAAACGAAATCGCATTCTTTTCTGGCGAATATCGGGTCGCTTTTTATTCCCTGTGCGACGGTATTCATATCGAGCTTCTGCATAATGGTTCTGGAGCTTGTGGCCGCCCGTTTAATCGCCCGTTTTCTCGGCTCTTCGCTTTATACCTGGACAAGCGTCATAGGCGTCGTTCTGGCGGGCATCACAATCGGTAATTATATCGGCGGCCGTTTGGCCGACAGGTTTAAGCCGATAAGGACGCTGCCGTTGTTATTTGCGGTTTGCGCCCTCGCCTGTCTTTTGACCGTTGTCGCAAATAACCTTGTCGGCAATTTCACCTGGCTTTGGCAGTTCAACTGGCCTGCGAGAATCCTCCTTCACGTTACAGTCGTTTTTCTGCTGCCTTCTACGCTTCTGGGCACAATCAGCCCGGTGGTTGCTAAAATGGCCCTGGAAAAGGGGCTTCCGACCGGCAGGACCGTAGGCGACATATACGCCTGGGGGGCTGCAGGAAGTATCGCGGGCACTTTCGCCGCCGGCTATTACCTTATCGCCCTGATGGGAACCGTTCTGATAATATGGACCGTCGCGGGAGTAATGATTGTAATGGCGCTGCTGTATGGCGCGGGATTGTTTACCGTTCGTGCGGCAGCAGTCGTTCTCCTCGGGGCCGTTCTGCTGGCCACAAGCAGCCGGGACTGGGCCAGGCGAAGCGCTTATCAAATCGGGCTTAAATCAATGCCAAAAGGCGTCCTTCTTTATGAGGACGAAACAAACTACTGTTACATCGCTGTAAGAACCATCGCAGGTTATCCTGGAAAAAGAGAATTCGTTCAGGACAAGCTCGTTCACAGCTCGATTCTCGTTGGCTAGCCGGATAACCTCCAGTACCCTTACGAACAGATAATGGCCGGGGTAACACACTGATTCGTCGATGGAAAAGACGCCCCTTTTTTCTTGTGTTAGGTGGCGGCGGATATGTCCTGCCCCGCTACCTCGAACGAAACTTTCCGAAGGGGACGGTCGATGTGGTTGAAATTGACCCGGGCGTTACAAAGGCCGCCTTTGCCGCTTTTGAACTTGACCCCGACACAAAAATCAACACCATTAATCTCGACGCCCGCAATTATATTGACGCCCTCACTGAGCAGAGTCGTCGAGGGCAGAGCATAAAACAATACGATTTCATATACGAGGATGCACTCGACCACTACACGATTCCCTGGCAGCTCACAACGAAAGAGTTCAACGACAAACTTTACAAGCTGCTTGCCGACGACGGCATTTATATGGTCGAGCTGATTGAGGCCTTTGACAGCGGGCTTTTTCTCGGCGCCTATATCAATACTCTCGAACAGACGTTTCCGTTTGTCGCCGTCTTATCCCAAAGCGACGTCAAGACCTGGGACCGCAATACATTTGTCGTCGTTGCCACCAAGAGAAAGCTCGCCCTCGCCGATGTTTGCAGGGATTTTGAAATCGACCGAGTCGCCTGGTATCTTGACGATTCGCAAATCGCGCAGCTTCGCGGCAAGGCCAAAGGGATGCTCCTGACCGATGATTACGCTCCCGTCGAGATTTTAACTGCCCCCGTTTACCTGCGAAACGTCGAATTCCGGGCGCCCAGGCTTTCAAAGCAGGCCCAAAAATACGCTTCGCAGGGAAATTTCGCAAAGACGATGAAAAAGCTCGAGGCCTTCGCCGCCGCCGACCCGTCGGTATGCGTCAGGGCATACAGCACGATAGCCCTTGTTTTCGACGGGCAGGGCAGGACCGAGGACGCGATTAAGATTTTCAAATCGGCCATCGAGCGTTTTAATGACGCCAAATACAAAGACCAGATGCCCCAGTTGTTGTTTAATTACGCCGCGGTTCTGAAAAAAAGAGGCGATAAAGAGCAGGCGTCGGAAAAATTCGGCGCGGCCGTGAAAATCTGCAACGAGCTTGTTTCAGGAAATCCGAATTTAGTCGAGCCGTATCGCGTCCTGGGCAACGTCTTTGCCGAAAACGGCGATTTTGTCAGGTCGGCTGAGTATTTTCGAAAAGCGGTTGACCTTGAGCCCGACAATCCCGAAAACTTTATGAATCTGACGCAGGCCTTCGAAGCGGGCAATGACCTCGATTCAGCCATCCGGTCGGCCCAGAAAGCCGTCGAGCATTTCCAAATGCTGCACCGTTCTCAGGACGTCGAAAACTTCAAAAATTACCTGCAGCAAATGCAGGTTCAAAGACCGGATAATCAATAGATGCCGTTTCTGTGACATACTCAAGCCAAATCATCGCTCCCGCTATTTGGCCCGCCATTTCGTCGCGAGGCGAGCGGGGTTTTGCCATTGTCAGAGCCGAAGGCGGACATCAATAGTCAATCATTATGTTCAAGCAGCCGGTACTGATTGAGGACGAGGTCGGCCTGCTCAGGGAATGCTCTGGCTATCTGCTCCGGTGTTGCCCGCTGGAACGTATATGTGCCTTCCTGGCTGAAAATTATTTTCGCCGGCGGCCCGTCGCCGTCGTAATAGACCTGCTGCCAGTAATCCCGGCCGTCAAGCACTTCCAGCCGGAGCGCCCAAATGTAGGATTGTCCTTTTACCGCCGGATTAATTTTCTCAATATACACCGGCGTTACGGTTCCGTCCGACCTGATTACATCCACGATGATTTCCTGAAGCGGGCTGTCCCGGAAATTTTTCATGACCGGTTCAAGAACAATATCCGGGATGGCTGCTTTTGCCAGCGCATATTCGTTTTCCGCTCCCGACCGCCTGCCTGCGGAAAACCGAATCCTGAGTAATCCGTTATTACCAGTCATCTCGATACCCTCTCTGCCCGCACGAGAGCTTGTCTCGACGTTCCAGGTGAACTGCTCAAAGCCGTCATCGCCCCTGAATCTGCCAATCTGCTCGTATGGTATCAGGTCCCGCCGATAGTAATAATTGGCCGCTTTGACGGCGGGTAAGTTTTCGCCTTGCGTCATAATGACATCAAACGTAAAGCCGATTGGCAGACCTCGAGGATTTAAGATAAGTAAAAGCGAAGACAGACGCCCCGATTTCGCTTGCGCTTCGCCGGGCAGGCCCGAAGACGGACTCTGGGACAGAATGTCAGTCAACCCGATTTTTCTGGCTTCACTGATGAGTCCGGCGCCTGCCTGTAATAAACCGTCATCGCTGAATCTGACGGTCTTCACTATTCGCTCGAAAACCTCCCAGGATACGTTGTTTTCCTCCTGTGAGAAAACCTCAATTTCGAGTTGCCGGCCGGCGGGCAGCTTGCATATTCCGAGGACTACGTCAGACAGGTTCTGAAAGTCAAACCGCGACTTCGCTTGCGCTTCGCCGGGCAGGCCCTCAAACGTGCCGGGCACGGTTCTTTGTATCCTTGCCCATTCCACCATTACCTGGTTTGTCCGCAATTGCCCGGTTTCTACGATTTGCCCTTCCAGCTCTGAGGCGTGCTCGTCTAATTGCTGTGTCGCTGTTTCTGAATCGCCCGCCAGAAGGTATTGGCACTGAACGTATGACCGGCTGATTGGGTCAATCGACAGCGAGCTTGTGATAATAAACCGGTCGTCGCCGTATATCCATTCACCGGAACTTTCCCAGCCGTTGCCCGAAGGCATTGAAACAGATAGTCCGCAGCGTCTCAGCTCAACGGGCGCTGAAAGGATGATTGCCGAGCGGTGCTCCACCATCAGCCGGGCGGTGAGCAGCGAAAGCACCAGAATTACCGGAATCGCCAGTTTGCCGATTATGTCTCGTCCTGTATGTTTGTTGTTGGCCATAAATAAACCGGTTTAACCTGTATTAATACTCGCCGGGGCCGACCATACCCGTGTATCGCCTGCTGCCTAATGCAAGCTCGGGTATTCCCTGTGGCCAGATACTGAACATTATCGATTTGCGATCCAAAGACGTATCGGCGCCGACCGTCAGCGACCAGAATACGCGGTGATAACGCCTGATTAGCGTAATATTGTTTTCGACGTTGGCGGCGTAGTCGAAATCATACTGTTGCGAGAAAATAACGGTGTAGCGTTCGTCGATGTTATAGCTGGCGGCAAAAATAAAAGCGTTTGAGCCGTGCTCATCGAGGACATGGACGTTTCGCAGGTATCGGCTGCCGATATAGTAGGTGAAGTCGGGCCAGCGTGACCGCGAAAAACCGACGTTTAGCTGCTCGATTGTGCCTTCGTGAATGTCATAGAAGGCATCGCTGAGTAAGGCGGTGGTATCGCTGATTTGCCACAGGAAATCTGCGATTAAGTAATCCCTTTGCGGGCCGTAGGATTCGATTTTTTTCAGTGCGGCCGGCAAATCGCCGTTGAGGATTGTCGGCATTGTAAACAGCCGAAGAGGCGTCATCGGCCTGTTCCAGATGAACCTGAAAGGCCCGGAGTCAGCGGCTCGCGGCTCGTTATCGGCAAACCACGTCGCGCCTAAATCGAGGCGCATCCAGTCAACGGTTTTCTGTTTGTCCGCCTGCCCTCGTTTGGTTTGCAAACGCTGCGAAAGCCCTAAATGTATGACATTGTGCTGGTCGATAACCGGGTCGCTTTCTGCGTAAACAGTTGCAGCCATTTCGGGTCTTACGATATGGCGCAGGCCGTCGATATCCCACAGGCGGGAATGAACTCCCTTAAAGACCCTCCAGTATTCGGTCGATACGCGAACGCCCGCCTCGCCAATACTGACGACGTCCTCATTGGCCGAGCCGGCGTCTGAGCCATCGACCAATAAGCGGCTGAAGCCGCTGCGGTCGTCGTAGCCGACCGTGCAGGCGACAAACGGTGTCGCCTTTGCGCCGCCTGTCCAAATCGGCAGGTCAAGCTCGGTTCGGTGTGAAACGTTGACAAACGGCTTTTCATCCATAGCCGTGTTATGAAAATTCCCGGTTCTTTGCCGGAACTGGCCCGCCTGTGTATCGCTGTAGAGCGTCATCTTGTCGTCGAAAATCGACTGGCCCGTCAGGTGGTATTCGCCCGTGGGATACTCCTCGAGCTCGTCGGCGAAATCATTTAATCGACCCTTACCCAGCAAAGACAAGCCCCAGTTGTCTTCGATTCGCTTGAGGTGAATATAGGTTTCGCGGTCAGGCCCTGTGTTAAATTCGCGCCTGTAAAAGCTTTCGACGAAGTTTTCGTCCGATTCGTAATTTATGCCGGTTGTGAGCTGCCAGTTATACGGCAAAAACTGGCGATGGACCCAGCTAAAGCGCCCGCGTGTGTCTTCAGCCGGCTCAAGGTCGCGTCTGAACGGGACTCTGCCTAACCGGTCCTCACCATTGTCGTTAATAAGGTAGCCGGCGATTCTGCCCAGCCGGCTTTCCTGTTTATAATCGACGTCGATTCCGGCGCCGACGCCCCTTTTGCTATAGTAGTCGAGGTCGAAGGTTTCGTTTGTGCCGTCGGGCTCCTGCAGGCCCAGCAGGCGCGATAAATACCACCTGCTTTC
This sequence comes from Sedimentisphaerales bacterium, assembly GCA_016932095.1. GTDB lineage: Bacteria > Planctomycetota > Phycisphaerae > Sedimentisphaerales > Anaerobacaceae > Fen-1362. The sequence goes on along the minus strand of JAFGDN010000091.1, from coordinate 18,997 downwards.
GACGCTGGTTCCGAAAATATTGTCGTTGCCGATGCGCATACTTTTTATCGCGACGTCGGGTCTTTCGAGGTTGCCGCGAAAATAAGGCCAGCGGAATATCGTCGCCGAATCGGTTTTCAGCCGGGCGTCCTGCATTTGAACATCGTAAGAGCTGTCTTTTGGTTCCCGGTCGAAGGCGGTCGAATCGGTGATGAAGATACTCGATACCTGCATCGAAACCTGCGGTTCGGCAAACTCGCTTGTGGTCAGCACGACGTTATTTGCTGAGAATTTGTCTTCCGCCAGCCGCCTGATTTCGGCCGCCCGGACGTAAATAGGGATACCCCGGCCCACATCGAAGTTCCGCAGGGTCGCGTTGACTGCCAGGCCGCTCTTGTTTGTGAAGTCATAAAACAACTCATCGGCCCTTATCGAACGCAATCCCTCGGTCATCACGACGTCGCCGCAAACGTAAATCGCCTCGATTGCCCCTTTTGTACCCAGGTCCGCAATCCCGCCGGTCCCTTCGACGCCGGCCGATTTCTGCGTCGTATAAAACACGACCGCGGCGTCTGCCTGCATTTCGAGTAACCCGCCCTGCTCATCCTGTTTTTGCCACAGGTAAAACCGGCCGATGACCGTTGCGATTTCCTCGCCCGCTGCCAGCCCCATCTCGACGTTCGGTTCAGTTTCCCCCGCCGGCGCAAGATTTATCGGGTAACGCACTTTCGTCCGCCTGCCCTGACCAGTACCGGGCGTCTCCCTTTTTGTCGTGCCAAGTATATTCTCAATAAACCCAAACACGCCGTTCGACTTCTCTCTTGCTGCGCCGGACAGGTCGGCAGACCGGTGTTCACCCGTAGGCCGAAGAACCGGCGACCGGGGACGAACGGCGGACGTCTGTCTTTTGTCCTCTGTCCTCTGCACTGTATCCTCAAGTTTGCCCGGGGCGACGGATTCGCAGGAGATTGCGAAGTTCTTATCGGCTGAGGCAACGGCGGCAAATGCCCCGTCATACAATACATTGCCGTCTATCCGCACCGATTGCTCGCCGCGACTTTTTGATGTAGTAAATACCTCGCCTGTGGCTTCAAACCAGATAACCATTGCCTTGTCATCTTCTATGGTTTTCCAGTTTAATCCGGTTAGTCCAGGGCCCCTGCTTCTGGCGGCGGAAATTTTTCCTGAAACATAACACCAAACACTGACGGATTTGGATGACTGAGTGCCCGATTGCTTCAGCCAGACAATGGCCTTGTCGCCTTTGAATGTATCGGCTCCCGCGTGTATCTCGAAGCCCTTTTCCACAACAAGCACGTTGATGAAATCGGGGGTATTGCCGCGAAAGCTGGTAAGCTTGTCGGCTTTGATATGAACGTCTCGGCCGGCAAAGGCAAGTGTGTATGTGCCGTCAACGGCGATTGCCGAACAAACCGGCATACAAATAAGAACCGAAATTATCAGCTTTAGTGCCTTCGTTCTCATACCCCTTATCAATACGGCGCTTTTAGCAGATTATATAGTTCCGTTGTCTCAACGCCAGCAGAAACACGTCAAAACAGCGACAAAGGACAGCACTGAACGATATCACGGTGAAAATTGACGGTCCGGTCAACAGCGTCTAAAATGCCGGCTTGTATTTTTCAAAAGGATGAGTTGTGAACAATCGAAACAAGCGGAAATTATGATGTAACGACAATCAGGCCGGCGAGGAGCACTTTTTTATCATTCACATTAACTCATCTCCATAATTGTTATCCACAATCAAATTCGCCTTTTCTTTAGCCGGAATCGGGGCAAAATACAACGTCCGATAAAAATTCTTCCGTGCAAGAGATTGCTGCCGCAAGAACGCCTAAATTCTCAATAACGATTGTTTTGAATTAACAGCCGGATTAAAAACGCCGATTTTTTAGAACCGGAACAGGAAAAATTAGGACTCCGGTTATACGGACAAAAATCTGGGAAAGGGATAACAATGTATATAAATAGACATTTCTCAATAGATAGTTTCCGGCTGATATGTTTTCTGCTGTGCATAGCAGGCGCCGCGGCGCAGGCGACGACGGCAGGTGAGCAGCCGGTCGAAAAGAATGAAATTTTCGCCTTATCTATCGAGGAGCTAATGGACGTTGATGTAACTACGGCCTCGAAAAAGGCCGAGTCGCTGTACGAGGCGCCAGGCGTAATGACAGTTATTCCACGGGAGGAGATTGAGGCCTACGGAGACCGGGACCTCCACCAGCTTCTGCAGCGCCAGCCAAGCGTCTATACGCGGGATGTTTACCCCTACACCGACAACGTAGCGGGCTTCAGGGGCGATATGTCGATGGTTACAGATTCGCACACCCTGATACTTTTTAACGGTCGCCCCATCCGTGAAAGCGCACAGGGACTAAATGTGAATATGTATAAGGCGCTTCCTCTGTCGGTTCTGGAGAGCGTTGAGTTGATTCGCGGCCCCGGTTCGGTTCTATACGGGTCTAACGCCTTTACCGGTATCGTCAATCTAAAGCCCCGCGTTCCGGACAAAAACGAAATCTCGGTCTCGGCAATGACAGGCAGTTATGGATATTATAAATCAGATGTGACAGTCGGAGGAAAGGCCGGCGAATTCGGTTATACGACTGCCTTTCAGGTGGCTGGACAGCAGGGATACCCCTACGAAATGACCGATGGGGCGGGTGTCTACGATGAGGATAACAAGCAATATAAAAGCTACTCTGGAATAGCTCATCTGAATTATGAAAACTTCACTTTTGACGGCTTCTGGTCAGATTACGATGCGTTCGCAATTGGGGTTGTGCCTTTTTGGTCCAATCCTCATAAATCATTCCGCGATAAGAAGCTTTTCTTAAACGCCGGGTATCAGATTCCTATGCACGAGCGGGTGAAACTGGAGTTGAACGCCACCTATAATATGCAGGAAAACGGCCTGACAAGTTTTAAGCCGGAGATTATACAGAACAATACGTCGGACATACTTGGCGAGGCGACCCTTTTCGTCGAGCCCGTGGACAACTTTAACCTTGTCCTCGGGTATCTGTATGAACAGCGCTCGAACTATCACCCGGACGGCAACTATCATGCGGGCGGGGATAAATATCAATCTATCAGGTCTTATCGTCATGAGCCGCAAAGCTTTTACGCCCAGGGCGACTACAAGGTTGACAAGTATTTAAAGCTCATCGCCGGCACGCAATGGAACAAATCAAGTTACGGCTGCTCCGACTGGATATCCAGATTCGGCTTGATTATAACGCCATTTGACAAATGGGGCGTCAAACTCCTAAGAGGCGAGGCATTCAGGGCTCCAACCACAGTTGAAACTGACCTTTATGACCCGGGGATTCTCAGGGGTAACAGCAACCTCGAGCCCGAGACAATCACTACATACGACGCACAACTGTTTTATCACGGCGAAAAGACATACGCCGCCGTCACTTATTTTCACAGCAAGGTTGAAAAGCTCATTATTTATGATACAAGCGCCGTCCCCGATATGTCTTATATGAATGGGGGCACGCATAGTTTCGACGGCATTGAATTTGAAGGCAAATATTTCTTTACGCCAAGCTGGCACGTTCTCTGCTCATATATGCACCAGGAAAATGAGGCCGACGCGGGTCTCAATCCAACCGTTGTGCCGGAAAATATGTTTAAGCTGGGGACCGCGTATAAATGGGACTGGGGCACGGCGTCGGCGTTCTATGTTCTTTTCGGCAATCCGCCTGAAATTTACTACCCCTCATTATCCCCTCCTTTCGGCTCGACGCTTGTCGTCAATAAGGAGCCCGAAGAAATACATTTAGTCAATATGAACTTAGACCTTGATGTGTCGAAATGGATGGGGCTAAACAAAGGGCAATCCGCCCTTATGTTGCGGGTCGAGAACCTCTTTGACGAAAAGATATTCGTGCCGACCCTCGCTTACTCCGGCACTCCAAACTCTTTCCCTTACAGTTCCGGCAGAACGTGGTTTGTTGGGTGGAAGCTGAGTTTTTAGAGCGCATTTCATAGCCCATTGGTAGTCGCATTATCAGTGCTGAAAACCGCGATTTTCGAGGTTGCGAAATACATTGACATAGAATCGGGATGGTTTGTAACGTCCGATAATAATCATTCCAAGCAAAATTAAATTTTTTCGTAAAAATGTATAGAAGCACCAAAACCGATTGTTTTAATTCAACTATCGGGGACAGACCCGCCGATATTCCCGATATGGCAGAAACAAGTAAAACGGGGGTCTTGTTTATTTAGGATAAAAATCTGGGAAAGGGATAACAATGTATACAAACAAAAATTCCTCAATGGGTAGTTTCCGGCTGATATGTTTTCTGCTGTGCATAGCCGGCGCCGCGGCGCAGGCGACGACGGCGGGTGAGCAGCCGGTCGAAAAGGAGGAAATTTTCGATTTATCTATCGAGGAGCTAATGGACGTTGATGTAACTACGGCATCAAAGAAGTCCGAGCCGCTTTACGAGGCGCCGGGAATTATGACAGTTGTTTCACGAGAAGAGATTGAGACCTACGGAGACCGTGACCTCCACCAGCTCCTGCAGCGTCAGCCCAGCGTTTACACGCGAGACGATTTCGTGTATGCGGACAATGGCGCCGGCTTTCGGGGCGATATGTCAACGGTCGCGGAGATGCATACGCTGGTTCTTATGAACGGCCGTCCCATCCGGGAAAGCGCACAGGGGCACAACGTCAATATGTATAAAACATTCCCTCTCACGACCCTGGGCAGCGTGGAGATGATTCGGGGCCCCGGCTCGGTTCTATACGGGTCCAACGCCTTTACGGGTGTGGTCAATATGAAGACAAGAATCCCGCAGCACGACGAATTCAGCGTTTCAACGATGGGAGGCAGCTACGGTTATTATAATACAAACGTAACGGCGGGAGGAAAGTCGGAGGATTTCGGTTATATCGCCGGGTTACAGTTTGCCGGCCAGCAGGGATACCGCTATAAAATGACCGACGCTCTGGGCGCTTACGGCGAGGACAACAAACAATACGAGAGCTACTCGACGGCGACTCGTGTGGAATACGGCAATTTCAGCTTCGACGGTTTCTGGTCGGACCTTGATGCATTCGCTTTGGGTGTGCTGCCCTTCTGGTCGAATCCGCATAAAATAATCCGCAACAGAAAACTGTTCCTAAATGCGGGTTATAAGATTCCCATGCATGAACGAGTAAACCTGGAGTTGAACTTAACCTACAATATGCAGGAAAACCGCCTGACCAGCTACAGGCCGGAGCTTATCGCGACGAATACATCGGACATACTCGGCGAAGCAACTCTTTTCGTCAATCCTACAGACAACTCGAATATTGTCCTGGGGTACCTTCAAGAGCAGCGCTCAAACTATCACCCGGACGGCAACTACCTCCTGGGCGGCGACACATATCAATCCATTAGGTCTTATCGTCATGAGCCGAAAAGCTTCTATGCTCAGGGCGACTACAAGTTCGACAAGCATTTAAAGCTCATCGCCGGCACACAATGGAATGAATCAAGTTTTGGCTTCTCCGACTGGATATCCCGATTTGGCGTTATCATCACACCGGTCGATAAATGGGGTATCAAACTTCTTCGAGGCGAAGCGTTCCGTGCTCCCGTAACACTGGAAACAGACCTTTACGACCCGGGGATTCTCATCGGCAACAAGGACCTCGAACCCGAACAGATAACGACCTACGATGCGCAACTGTTCTATCACGACGAAAAGACATACGCCGCCGTTACGTATTTTCAAAGCAAGATTGACAAGCTGATTATTTACGACACAAGCGACCCCAATCAGATGACATATATGAACGGCGGCACACAGAGGTTCCACGGCATTGAGTTTGAAGCAAAACGTTTCCTTACGCCGAACTGGCATATTCTCTGCTCATATATGCACCAGGAGAACGAGGCCGACGCGGGCCTCAATCCCACCGTTGTGCCGGAAAATATGTTTAAGCTGGGGACCGCGTATAAATGGGACTGGGGCACGGCGTCGGTGTTCTACTGTCTTTTTGGCGACCCGCCGAAACTCAATTTCCCGTCAGTCCCGACGCTTGTTGTAAATAAGAAACCGGATGAAATACATCTGGTCAATGTGAACCTTGACCTTGACGTGTCAAAATGGCTTGGTCTAAACAAAGGGCAGTCCACTTTAACGTTTCGGGTCGAGAACCTTTTGAATGAAAAAGTATATGCGCCGACGTTCGCCTACACCGGCAGCCCGAATTCTTTTCCTTACGGCCCGGGCAGAACGTGGTTTATGGGGATGAAAATTTCCTTTTGAAGTCCTCCTTCTGATTTCAAAAGTTACATCAGTCCGAGACGTTCGGCCTCGGCATACAGGCCGTAGCGTTTCATTTTCTTGAAAAGCGTCGTGCGGTTTATTTGAAGGGATTTGGCTGTGGCCTGGCGATTCCATTGATTGGCCTCGAGCGCACTGCGAATGATATTCTTCTCCGGCTCGGCGACGGCCTTTTTCAGTCCTACGGGGGTATATTCGATTCGCTGAGGGGGCTGCTCCTGCCTGACGACCAGCGGTAAATCATCCGGGATTATGAGGGAGTTTTTGCCGAGCAGGACGGCGCGTTCGATGACGTTTTCAAGCTCGCGGACGTTTCCCGGCCAGTGGTATCTTTCCAGATACGCAAGCGCCTCGTCGGTAATGCCTGATTTCCTGCGGTTGTGAAGAGAGGTGTAAAATTTCAAAAAATGCGTGGCCAGCAGAGGAATATCGCCTACCCTTTCGCTCAACGCCGGCAGGTTTATGCTGACGATATTGATACGGTAAAAAAGGTCCTCTCGGAACCTGCCCTGCTTTACCTCCTCGACCAGATTCCTGTTAGTTGCAAGTATGACTCTCGCGTCAACGGTAATGGTCTTGTTGGAGCCCACCGGCTCGAACTGCCTGTCTTCGAGCACGCGCAGAAGTTTTACCTGGAAGGCCGGTGAGGCGTTGCCTATTTCGTCGAGAAAAATCGTTCCGCCGTCGGCTGCGAGAAACTTGCCCTTCTTATTTGCGACAGCGCCGGTGAACGCCCCCTTGACGTGGCCGAAAAGCTCGCTTTCGAGAAGCGTCTCGGGCAGCGCCCCGCAGCTTACCTCGACGAATGCCTTGTTTCGCCTGCCCGAATGGTGATGAATGGCGCGGGCAAGCATCGTCTTGCCTGAACCCGACGGGCCGGTCATCAAAACGGTTGTTTTGCTGTCTGCGACCGCCTCAACAACCTCGAATATACGCGCCATTTTGTAATCGTGACTCAATATGCTGTCGAGACTGTATTTTTGCTCAAGCTGGCTTCGCAGGATGACGTTCTCGCTTATAATCATCTGCTGCTTTAGGGCCCTTGCCGCCGCCAGCCGGAGTTCATCGTCGTTAATCGGCTTTGTCAGGTAGTCGTATGCCCCCATTTTTATAGCCCGGACGGCGCTTTCGATTGTGCCATAGCCGGTTATCACTATTACGACGGTCCGGGGGAAGTTTTGACCGATTATATCGAGTAATTGGAAGCCGTCGCCGTCGGGCAAATTGATTTCAGTGATAACAAGTGCGTATTCGCTGTTCTCCAGGCAACTCACGGCCTCTTTAATACCGCCTGCGCCTTTGGCATCGAATCCTTCTCTCGATAGGAAATCTGTAAGGAAATCCCGAACTACCTTGTTGTCGTCAACGATAAGAATGGCTTTTTCAGACATAAGTTATGATGATGATAATGCCGGCCCGTTGCTTTTGTCAAGCGCAGATGTTGAAAAAAAACAACATATTTATAAAAGGGGGTGGTTAACCATTCGGCTTTTAATTATGGCCAGTTGCCTTCGAAGACCTTTATGGCCGGACCGGCCATATATACGCAGTTATCATCGGTTGACCAGTTCAATAGCAAATGCCCCCCGGGTAGTTTAGCGGTTATGCGTCGGCCGCATCGGCCAGTTATTGCAGCCGCGACGCAGCAGGCGCAGGCGCCGGTCCCGCAGGCAAGCGTAATGCCGCTTCCCCGTTCCCAGGTTCGCATCCTGAACCTGGTTTTCGACTCGACCTCGACGAAATGGACGTTGGTCCGCCTCGGGAAAATCCTGGAATTTTCAATCGCCGGCCCGAAGAGGTCAAGCTCGACCCATTCGACCTCGTCGCAGAAAAACACCGCGTGGGGATTACCCATCGAAACACAGGTTACAGGCAGCCGTTGTTTGAGAACGTCTATCGGGTGCTCGATAATTCTTTTGCCGGGCAGTTTCACGGGGATGTCTTTTGGCCGGAATCTCGGCTCGCCCATATTAACGCAGACGTTGGCTACGGTTGAACCTTGGATGTCGAGACCGAGGGTCAAAACACCCGCTTTTGTCTCAATTTTCAGGGATGCGGGATATTCGGCCTTGTCGCCCATTGAGACCGGCCCGCCTGGTTTTGCCAGTTTGTGCTCATAGACGTATTTTGCTAAGCAGCGGATGCCGTTGCCGCACATTTCGGCTTCGGAGCCGTCTGCGTTGAAAATGCGCATTTTGGCGTCCGCCTTTCGTGACGGGCATATCAAAATCAGGCCGTCAGCCCCGACGCCGAAGTGCCTGTCGCTGATTTCTATGGCTATTTTCACGGGATTAGCGACCTTTTCGCTGAAACAATCCACGAAAACATAGTCGTTTCCGAGCCCGTGCATTTTCGTAAATCTCATTTGCTTGCTCCTTTATGCCGCCCCGAAAGTTTAGATATACCCTTATTATAAGTCAAATCATAAATCATACGAGAGAAAGGGGTAAGTAACTGTCCCAAGGAGTGTGGAAATAGCGGCTTAGGAATCAGATGGAAAAAACAGGCAGGGAAGCCAAAAATAGTCAGCTATATCGTTTCATCGGCCTGGATTATAAGATTAGAGCCGTGACGATGCGTGGCTTTAAGAATTGGCCAAAGGCGTTGGAACATTGCTATTTGTCGGAATAGCCGCGGGGCAGGGATGGCGTCTGCCCGCCTCGACTCGCCCGCGAGTCGGGCGAGGCGGGCGATTTGCGAAAAATAATCTGAGAAAGCGGGCGATGCGGCCGACCCCCGAAAATTCCCCCACAATCTTTGGGACGATTACCGTTGGTGATAGTATTGACGGATTTAGAGGTTTGGAGTATTGTGAGGGGGATTGGAAATTTATCGTAAAGGAATATTGGTAAAGAACCGTTATGAAGCGAGGAGAATCCGGGATATCGCTTGCGAGCATTGCCGACCAGCTTGTTGAGGCGGCAAGAAAAATACTACAGGAGGCCAAGACAGAGGAAGACCTCAAAATAAAGTTTGAGAGAATATTAGGGCCTTTGATTGAAGGCGCCGGTATTGTATTTGACGAGCGTTACGAGCGGGGCAGCGAAGCGGCCAAAACCGTGCTGAAGGGAAAACGGCCTGATGCTTTGCATGGACAAGTCGTAGTTGAATACGAGCCACCTGAAGCTTTCAAATCAGAGCAAAGCATAAAGCACGCATACAAACAGTTAGTAGAATATATTACCGCCGAGGCGAAAGCAGCAAGGAAAGACGAAATTGCGGGTCCGGTTGGTATAGTTGGCGTCGGCTTTGATGGCAGCAGCATATTTTTCGTGCGATGCAGGAGTAAAGGGAAACCTTCGAAGGGAAAAACGGACGGATTTGAGTTTGTTATGGACGGTCCGTATGTTTTCGGAGCAGAGAGCGCTCTGACGTTTGTTACATATTTGCGGGCTTTGGCGCGCCTTGCACTTACGGCTGAGAACTTGGCGGACCGATTCGGGCCCAAGACGGATGTGGCGAGAGAAGCAGTAGGAGCATTTACGGATGCGATGGTGAACTGGAGCACGCTGCGGGCGAAGGTATTTTTTAAGGAATGGCAGCGACTATTCGGGATTGTTTATGGAGAACAGTTTGGCGGAGGCGCGGACAAAAAGACAGCGGTGTTAGCGGAGATTTACGGTTTGCCAGCAGAGAGCGACTTTCAGACGATGCTATTCTGCGTGCATACATACTTTGCATTGCTTATGAAGTTGATTGCGGCAGAATTGCTTTCAGTCAGTGAAGGCAGTTTCGGCAGTTCATTCAGCAGCGAATTGGCGCATTCATCCAAAGAAGAATTATTGAAGCAACTTACGGATACCGAAGATGGCGGCATATACAGCAAGCGAGGGATAAGCAATTTTCTGGAAGGGGATTTCTTCAGGTGGTATCTGGAGGCGTTTGGCTCTCCGCGGCTGGAGGATGCAGTTCGCAGTATGACAAGGATTCTTTCGGAATTTGAGCCGGCAACAACGACGATTGAGCCGGAGGTAACGCGAGACCTTTTGAAGCGATTGTATCAATATCTTGTACCGGACGTGGTTCGACATCATTTAGGCGAGTATTACACGCCGGACTGGCTTGCTGAACTGGTGCTGGATGAGGCGGGATATCGAGGCAATACGAGAAAACGAGTTCTTGACCCGGCCTGTGGGTCGGGGACGTTCCTGGTTTTAGTGATACAGAGAGCCAGAGAATTCGGGAAAAAAGAAAAAGAGCCGCCTATAGAAACAGCCAAGAGGATTTTAGCGAATATATGGGGTTTCGATTTAAATCCGCTTGCGGTGATTGCAGCGAGGACGAATTATCTGTTTGCGTTAGGCGATTTGACGAAGCGATTAGGTGCTTTTGAGATTCCGGTATATCTTGCGGACTCGGTTTTGTGGCCTAAGCGAACGGGACAAATGATGCTTGTCGGCAACGGCGCCGCAGAGGTTCCGACATCCGTAGGGACGTTTTTTGTTCCGAAAATCTGGATCGATGAGCGGGGTCGCTTGATGCGACGGGCAGCGCATGTGATAGAAGAACTAGCCAAACAAAATTGCGGCGTTGATGAGGCAATGGCGCGTTTGAAGAAAGAGGGGTTAGTATTTCCGCCTCACGAAAAGGAGGTTGAGAAGTTTTATGAGCACGTTTTGGAGCTTGAGAAAGACGGAAGAAATGGTATTTGGGCGAGGTTTTTGAAGAATGTGTTTGCGCCCATGACGACGGATAAATTTGATTTTGTCATAGGCAATCCGCCGTGGATTCGGTGGGGGTATCTGTCGGGCGAGTATAGAAATGCCACGTTACAGATGTGGCAGGATTACGGTTTATTTTCGCTTAAAGGGCACGCGGCTCGGCTGGGCGGCGGCGAAAAGGACTTCTCGATGCTTTTTACATACGCCTCGGCAGACCATTACCTCGCAAAGGCAGGAACGCTCGGATTTCTTATCACACAGGAGGTCTTTAAGTCAAAAGGGGCGGGAGAGGGTTTCAGAAAGTTCCGTCTTGGGGAAAGAGATGCATTAAAGGTATTAAAGGCGCACGATTTGGTTTCCGTTCAGCCGTTCGAGGGGGCAGCGAACAAGACGGCGGCAATTGTTCTGAAAAAGCGCGGACAGACGGAATACCCCGTGCCTTATACCGTTTGGAAGAGGAAGAAAGGCGTCGGTCGTGTGCCGACGAATCTGAAACTCAAAGAGGCAAGAAAGCTGTTAGAAAAAGAGATGTTGTTAGCAAGACCGATTGGCAAACCCAACGGCTCTTGGCAAACGGTTTGTGAGGGTGATGGTCGGCTGCGACGAATTGAGGGAGAGAATGCTTATCAATCTCGTCTTGGTGCACGTGTCGAACCATACGGTGTCTTCTGGCTTGAGGTTAAGGAAAAATTGTCAAACGGAAATTTAATAGTTCGAAATATGGTCGAGAAGGGTAAGCGCAGGATAAAACAGATTGAAGAGCGGATAGAGCCGGATTTGGTTTATCCAGCAGTTAGGGGCCGAGATATCAAGCGCTGGAACGCAAAGCTGGGAATTTGCGTATTGATGGTTCAGGACCCCGAAAAAAGCGAGCCGTATTCAGAGAAAAAGATGAAGAGAGATTGGCCGCATACCTATAACTATCTAACGCGGTTTAAAGAGGTACTCTTATCACGCGGTTCAAAAACAGTTAGAGAACTTGCAGAAAGAACAGCGTTTTATGCGATGTTTGGGATAGGTCGCTATACCGTAGCTCGTTACAAGGTTGTTTGGAAGCGGATGGCCAGCGACCTGGTTGCGGCAGTTATAAGTCAGCATAAGACGAATTTCGGATGGAAGACGATTATTCCGACTGACACTACGTCTTTATTTGCGACGGAAAAAGAGGATGAGGCGCATTACCTTTGTGCGATTCTGAATTCGCTGCCCGTGAGGAAGTTTATTAAGTCATATTCTTCGGCAGGTCGCGGCTTCGGAGCTCCGTCTGTGATGGAGCATATTGGAATATCAAAGTTTGACCCGAAGAACAGGAATCATATAAATTTGAGCGAGCTGTCAAAGGCGTTACATAAATTGCGAGTCGAGGGAAAAGAGGCCGAGATGGTCAAGCTTGAGGAAGATGTAAACTTAACTGCCTGGAAATTATTTTGAAAAAAGAACCGGCAGGGAACTTCGATACGTTATAAAGGGATACTCTTTTCTATGAGGATTTTAAAATGCGATACGCGATGAGCAGGCGCAGGCGTAACTTTTTGGCCGGCTTGTGTGCAATGGCGGCTATTGTTACGATTGTCCTCGACTATAGCTGCGTCAATAGGCAGCCGGTGAGACCCGCACAGTCGGTCGAATCGCAGAAGGCAACCGACATACAAAAATACGACGGCAGGCAGTTTACCGTAGTAAAAGTCATCGACGGCGATACCCTCGATATCGATATTCCTGACGCAAACTACAATCATACCCGAGTTCGCCTGTGGGGCGTCGATACGCCGGAAACAAAAAACCCGAGAACCGGGCCTATGTTCTTCGGAAAAGAGGCGGCGGAATTTTCAACCACAAAGGCGCTGAATAAAAAGGTTGTCGTTTATTTGGAAAAAGACGGAAACACAAGAGATAAATACAACCGTTTGCTGGCTTACGTGCAACTGCCGGACGGGACTTATCTGAATGAGAGATTATTGACGGAGGGCTGCGCATACGCCGACGTCCGGTTCAAACACAGCTTCTACAATAAATACAGGCAGTTGGAGACATTGGCGCGAAGCCAAAAGAAGGGCCTTTGGAGGAATATCACAGAGGACCAGATGCCGCGCTGGCGGCAAAAACGGGAAGGGCTCGCCGCAGAGGTAAATAACTGAGGACAGACGGCAGAGGACGCAGGGCATAGGACAGATTGAGGATTTCGGATTGCGGATTTAAGAAGAGATTGCTTCGGCCTGATGTGCAGACCTTGGGAAGAGTCAACGCTTTTCTCACCACAATCGTTTCGTTTTGTTGCCTCCTTTTCACTTGGCTTACGCGGACATTGTTAGAATTACGTTAATAAAAGGCAAAATTTTTATTAGAAAAGGGCGTCTCTAAAACTTGAAAACCAAATCGGCCTCAAATCGACGGTAATCGTTCTTGTCGTCGTCTTTTCTTTCATTGAGAAAATAAGTCAGGCCTGCCTCAAAATTCTTGGCAAGCTGATAAGCAAAATTAAATCTGTGGCCTTTGCCGTCTGTGCCTCCGCCGATAAAATCAGATTCGTTGAACTGCCCGACAACCGCATCGGAATCGAGGTCGCGATAGTTATAGCCGAGTCGCCAGGAGCCGGGGTCTTTAAGCTTGTTGAACGTGAGGCCGATGAGCCAGCCGTTGCTTTTCGACCCTGGCGCCGCTGTGTTGTGCGCATAATTTCCATATACTGCGACCGGAAAATCCGCGAGCTTAAAGCCGTATTCGACAAAGCCCTCAATAATATCGTAGTCGTAAGCGAATACGTTGGTATCGGCGGGATTCGGGGTATTGCCGAAGAACCTTGCGCTGCCTCTCCACGCGGCAGCAAGGTCTCGCTGGTCCTCGATATTGCCGTAGTCGTAATAGGTCAAACCGCCGAGCAGGTATGTATCGCCGTCAAACTTGTTTTTCAAATACGCCTGAATTCCCCACAACGAGCTGTCAACCGAACCGGCGCTGTCCCTTTCTTCTACCCAGAATCCCCCGCCGCACAGATATGCCTTCAAGTTTTCATTTATCGGCGTCTCGTATTTCGCCGCCAATCCCTCAGGATTGAGGTCGTCATCCCAGATTAGCTGGTTGCCGCCGACGCGATAAAAGGGTTGCGGCATTTTGCCGCCGATAAGCTTGAACCCGTTTATTGTCGTGGGATGCCAGTCGAAGTATGCCAAATCGAGCCATAGGTCCTTGCTGGAGAAGCTGCTTTCAAGGTTTTGATTTGTTGAAACCGGGTCCGCCGAGCCGCTTGCCAGCCGAAACCCGAGGTCAATATCCTCATTGACCTTGCCCGTTATACTCAGCCGGGCGCGAAGCCGGTGGCGATTGACTCCCTGCTTCCAGTCGCCGCCGCTCTGCTCGTCTATTGACTCGTGCCTGTAGCGGATGTCCCCCCCGATTTTTACCTTCTCGACCCATTTCATACTGTCAGGCAGAGCCGATACCTGTTTCTTCTCGACTGCCTTGTCCGCTTCTTCGGCAATCACTTTCTTTTGCCGGGCTTCTAACTGTTCTATTCTGGTCTGCATTTCAGCCAGTTGCTTTTTCAGGTCGCTGATTTCGTCGGCCCCGGCGCCGCAGGCGAAAGCCATACTTAACAAAAGCCCTGCACGCAAAACAGTTAGTTTTCTCATAATTCGCATCTCCATAAAAAAAGCTCCTTCTTGTTTTGAACACCGCCCCGAGACCACCCCGAGTAGCGAGTGCCCTTTTGACGTAGAGGAATATTAAATGGGATTCGCTAATGATTTGTAAGGATAATATTAGAATTGTGTAATCGCCCGCCTGGATTGTAAAAAAATGAGGTATAAGGTAAAATTTTTATTTTATGGGGAGGTGAATAACGAAGGAGCTTAACTGGCCGGGGGCGTTTTCGGCGGTAACCGAGCCGCTATCTCATCGTCGTAATCGGGTTCGATTTTGATTTTCTTTTCGCCGGCTTTGGGACCGGAAAGCTCAATCGTCGATTCGAGCACAGACCTTACATTCAAATTTTCCATCGCTGTCATTCTTGTCTGGCCGTCTTCTTCGAGACGTAACAAACTCAAAAAAAACAACATACAAACGCATACAAGCGCATACTACCACATACTTTGATTTTTAGCTTAAAAATGCGGATTATTCGCCGTAGGAGTGGGTAACTTCGTTTTATATGTCGGAAAAGTAACGAAAATTTGAGAAAACAATGCTTTTTTGCGAAAAAACGCAACTTTTGTGTGAAAATCTGTTAAAAACTGACTCAAACTAATGGTTTTTCCCTCAATAACGATAGAATGCAAGAATGTAAGGTTGCAAGGGTTCACGACCCCGTGTCTTTTATTGAATAATAGAGACGAATGGATTTTTCCTTCCTTGCAAAAATCAGCCAAATTGATATAAAGAAGCCCTTAAAAGGATTTCTGATATTGAACCAAAGGGATTGGTATAACCTGGTATCGGGCGGCAGGGCTGGCTTACCGGCGACGGTATTACGCCTGCTTTTGGGAGTTGCTGCCTGCGCCTATGCAGTTGTAATCCGCATACGAAATCTTTTCTATGACGAGGGGCTTTTCAAATCATACGCCGTTATGCCGGCTGGTTTGATAACCTCGGACAGGGCACAAGCCGCGATTCCCATTATAAGCATAGGTAATATTACAACCGGCGGGACGGGCAAGACCCCTATGGTAATATGGCTTGTGAATTTCCTTCAGGCGAAGGGCGTCAAGTGTGCTGTGCTTACGCGCGGTTACAAGTCGGCCAAAGGCCAATACGATGAGCCGGCAATACTGGCCAAAAGCTGCCCCGGCGTCGCGGTAGTGGTAAATCCCGACCGTTTGAAAGGAGCTATTGAAGCGGTCAGAAGGCATAGGGCGCAGGTTTTGATTATGGACGACGGCTTTCAGCACCGTCGATTACACAGGGATATTGACATAGTAACGATAGATGCGACCCAGCCGTTTGGCTTCGGCAAAATGCTGCCTGCGGGATTATTGCGGGAACCCGTCTCGTCATTGAAAAGGGCAACCGCGGTTGTTATTACAAGAAGCGACCAGGCAAGTGAAAATAACCTGACGGAGATAATTAAACAAATAAATCCGAATGTAGCAACGGCCAAAGCGATTCATTCGCCGATTTGCGTAATTTGGGCGGGAGACAAGAAAATCCCGCTGGAACAGCTCAGGAGTAAGCCGGTCTTCGCGTTTTGCGGCATAGCTAATCCCGAGGCGTTTTTTGCGACGGTCGCGTCGCAGAAAGCCAAAATCGTCGGCTCGAAGATTTATAACGACCATCATAATTATACCGCCAAAGATACGGACGAGATTTTTCAAATCGCGGCGCAGGCGGGGGCGGAAATGATTCTCACTACGGAAAAGGACTACGATAAAATCGACCCGTCGGCGGCAGGCAGAAAAGGTTTGATTTTGGCGTATCTTGCCGTCAGGTTACGGTTCATCGAAGGGGAGAATGGTATAAGCGGGTTGATAGAACGCACAATTACTGGTAAAATCCCTGAAAAACGAACCGGTTAAAAGCGAGGAATCCTGTGTACGAAAATCTTCTAAAGGCGGTAACAAAGCTCGGGTCGCCGAAGGTGCTGTTAGTCGGCGATTTTATGCTGGATGTTTACGTCTATGGCGACGCGGAGCGAATAAGCCCGGAGGCGCCCGTGCCGGTGCTGAAGGTCAATCGCACCGAATATAGCTGCGGAGGGGCGGGGCTTGTGGCGGCAAACTTGTGTGCGCTGGGGGCGATTCCTTTATGCGTCGGCGTAATCGGCAGCGACATAAACGCGGACAAACTAAGGGATTTGCTGAAGGAAAAAGGCGCCGATGTAACAGGTTTAATGGTTACTCTGGAAAGACCGACGACAACCAAACAGCGATTGGTAGGTTTGGCGCAGCACCGGCATCAGCAGCAGTTGTTCAGGATGGATTACGAAGAGGACGAGCCGCTGACAGAGAAGCAATTGGCTCGATTAGCCGAAATTTACGATGAAAAACTCGGGCAGGCCGACGTTGTTTGTCTTCAGGATTATAATAAAGGAGTGCTCGCCGGCTCTTTTTGCAGCCGGGCGATAAGAATGGCGGCAAAGGCGAATAAAAAGGTGCTGATAGACCCGTCGCCGATAACGCATTATTCGAAATATACGGGTGCGACCCTGCTTACGCCGAACAGGCAGGAGGCGCACTTAGGCGTCGGCTTCGAGATAAATACAATCGAGGACGCCGCCAACGCGGCCAAAGAATTAGTGAAAAAACTAAAGCTCGAGTCGATTGTCATAACCCTCGATAAAGAGGGGGCATATCTCAAGTCGCCGGACTTCGATGGGCACGTGCCGACCCGGCCGCGAAACATTTATGACGTTACAGGCGCGGGCGATACGGTTTTAGGCACGCTGGCGATTGCCCTGGCGACTGGCTGCGACTATAAGACAGCGGTGCAGTTATCGAATATCGCCGGCGGAATAGAGGTGGAGAAGTTCGGCGGGGCCACGGTTACGATAGAGGAAATCATCAGCGAAATTGCCTATCTAAACAGCGGTAATTTGGGCAAGGTTCTCTCGCTGGATTTACTGCTTGCGGAGCTGGCTTGGCGGCGAAAAAAAGCCCAGAAAATCGTTTTCACTAACGGCTGTTTCGACGTTATACACAGGGGGCATATCGAGTTTTTGAAATTCTGTAAAAAGCAGGGAGACGTGGTTGTGGTCGGCATAAACAGTGACAGGTCGGTTAAAATTATAAAGGGCTCCGGCCGGCCGATTCATAACCAGGTTGACCGCGCGGCGGTCCTCGCGGCGATGGAAAGTGTTGATTACATAACGATATTCGACGAGCCGGACCCTCTCAATTTGATTAAAAAGGTCAGGCCCGACGTCCAGGTCAAAGGGCAGGACTGGAAAAAGAAGGACGTCATAGGCGCTGATTTTGTTCAGTCATACGGGGGCAGGGTGGTATTGGCGCCGTTAGTCAAAGGAAAAAGCTCGACAAAGGTAATCGAAAAAATGAAATCACTGGAGGCGAGGAAGAAAAGTTAAAAGCCAGGGATTAATAAAGCCAGATGAATAGAAAGACAAAAAGCCGGATAGTTGAAATTATTGATGAACATAACAGGATGGTTGCATCGCTGCGGGCGTCCGGACCGGAGATAATCAACGATGCTGCTGAAGCGATAATCAAGGCGCTGAAAAAAGGCGGGACGATATATATCTGCGGCAACGGGGGTTCTGCCGCGGACGCCCAGCATATTGCGTCTGAACTGGTAAATAGATTTGAATGTAACCGCAGGGCGTTGCCGGCGGTTGCCCTGACTACGGACAGCTCCATAATAACATCAATCAGCAACGACAGCTCTTACGAGCAGATATTTGCCAGGCAGGCAGAGGCGCTGGTTAAAAAAGGCGACGTATTCTGGGCGCTCTCGACCAGCGGCTCATCGCCTAACGTTCTGGCCGGCGTGAAGGTCGCAAGGCAAAAAGGGGCCTTTATAATTGCCTTTACGGGCAGGAAAAACAGCACGCTTGAACGGCAGGCCGATATTTGCCTGTGCGCGAATGACAAATCAGCCGCGAGAAGCCAGGAAATACACCATCTCGCATATCATATAATCTGCGGGCTTGTCGAATCCCGATTTTAAAAGCATCTAATATAATGAAAAAAAGAAGAGAAGAAAACGGCAAGCCGCTTGAGACGGCTCTGCTTCGTAGGATTTCACAAATTACGCAGAAAACCAAAAACAACTAAAAATAAATCGGTGGAATCTGTCCTGCCTCGGCTCGACGCCGCGGCGAGACGGGTTTAATCTGTTGTTTTTAAGCGTTTTACCACAGCATTTTTTGTATTTTTGCCCAAGCCGCAGAAGTTCAATTTTTCCTTGCAAATCAGGTAAAGAGCAAGGTCATGATGCTTTCTGTAAACCCGCAGATGTTTTATGTGGAAAGTTATGTCTTTTCGCTCTAAATAGGAAATGTCGGACCAAAGAATTCTCAAAGTTAGGGTTTTTTTGATATTTTAGCAGGAGGGATTTTCAAAACAAAGCGCACTTCCCATATTTGACGATATAAGG
>JAFGDN010000090.1 GCA_016932095.1 Sedimentisphaerales bacterium | reverse complement strand
GGCAGGGTGGTTGGCAGCCCCGAAGATATTGACGAGTTAGCCGACGCTCTTGCTTATTTTAACAAAACGACGAATATTCAAAAGGCGTCGCAGGCGATTATGCAGGATAATATCAGGCAGGAGGTTTCGATAACGCGCGTGGCAGGCCGGCTTAAAGATGTGTATGATGCCATAATTGACAAACGTCCGCCTCTGGCGAGGAGGATAAAATGAAATTAACGGTGATGATGCTGACCGCTTATTTGGTTGGGGCGATTCCATTCGGTCTGATTATAGCGGCCGGTTACGGAATCGACCTTCGCAAAGTCGGCTCCGGCAATATCGGCGCGACCAACCTTTCGCGGGCTTTAGGCAAGAAATGGGGTTGCCTGTGCTTTATTCTGGATTTGGCGAAGGGATTGATACCCACGATAGCGGCAAACTTTTGGCTAAGCGAATTATCGGGGCCGACGGGGCTTTTGGCTCGTCTGGCCGTCGGTTGTGCCGCCATTATAGGCCACATTTTTCCGGTATATCTTCGATTCAAAGGCGGCAAAGGCGTCGCGACAAGCTTCGGCGTGGCGCTGGGTTTATGGCCGTATTTCACGGTTTGTGCGGCTGTTGGACTGGCGGTTTGGGTCGTATTTGTATTGATTTGGCGATACGTATCGCTGGCGTCATTGGCGGCGGCGATTGCTTTTCCGGCGGCTTTAATGCTGGCGATAGCGTTTATGCCCGACTGGAATATGACGCAGTTATGGCCATTGATGATAGCGGCGGTTTGCATCCCAATCCTTGTCTTTGTTCGACATCGTGAAAATATAAAACGTTTGCTGGCAGGAACCGAAAGCAAGGTATTTAATAAGCAGGCGTGAGTTCAGACAGCCGCCGCGACGATTAAATTCGCAGGCGGTTAGTTAGAATTGCTTTCCTCGGCGAGACAGCTGTCGGTCATCCCTGACTAAGGTGACCTCTACAAAAACAGGCCCCAAATCGGTAAGCTTACGTTCAACGTCTATGCCCCCCATAATCCGAACATTAAGACCTAATCCTGTATTCACATATTTTATCGGCCTATTGACAATGAAAGCCAATTAGGAAGTTTCTGAATAATTGCTTCGGAAAACCGCAAGAACACATAGGGAAAAGGAATAATTCATTGTCATAAAATGACACTAAAGAGTTTCAAAACTCTCTGGATTTGCCTAAATTAACAAAAAACTATGAATCTAAAGGCGTTATTCCCTCGCGGACGGCGTATTTTGTAAGCTCGGCTATACTGTGAATTTGAAGCTTTTCCATAATATTTCGCCTGTTTGATTCGATGGTTTTATCACTGACGTGAAGCCGCAGGGCAATCTGTTTTGTGCTTTTACCCTCGGCTAAAAGCTGTAGGACCTCCCGTTCTCGTTCGGTCAGGGGGACTGTTTCCTGCTGATATTCGGGCGACATACGTTTGATATAATCATCGACGACGATGCCCGTGATTTTTGGGCTCAGGTAGATTCTTCCGTTTAAGACAGTTCTTATCGCCTCGACCAGCTCGTCGAACAGACATTCTTTCAGGATATAAGCCAGTGCGCCCGCCTCGAGCATTTCAGCCACGAACCGTCGATTCGAATGCATCGATAGCGCTATGATTTTTACACTGCGCGATTTCTCAAGTATCCTGCGGGCAGCGTCGATGCCGTTGAGGTTGGGCATAGTTACGTCCATAATCACAATATTTGGTTTAAGCTCTCCGACAAGCTCGATTGCTTTTAGCCCATTTTCGACGGCGCCTACCACCTCAAAATCGGGGTGTTTCTCCAGAAGAGCACATAGGCCCTGGCGGATAATCGCGTGGTCGTCAGCCAGTAAAATTTTTACGGTCATAATTATTCCTCCTTTTCGAGGTCCCGTTGTTTCAAAGGAACTGTCATTACGGCCCTGCAGCCGGCGCCTGGTTTCGAAGCAATTTCGAAACGTCCGCCTAACTGTTCGATGCTTTCGCGTGTGCTGAATAATCAGAATTTTTCCTTTTTTCCGGACGTCTTTTTCACTTCTGCCGGGTCGAAGCCGACGCCGTTGTCTTCGACCAGAACCTGCATTGAATTGTCGATTCTGCTAATCGAAACCTTGACCTTGTCGGCCTTTGCATACTTGATTATATTAATAAGCAGCTCGCGGACGTTTCTGAATATCATTACTTTCATATCGTCGTTGAGGGGTTTGGGATTGTCGTCCGCGTTAAACTCGATTGAGATGCCGTATTTTGGTTTGACGTGTTCGTTGAGCCATTCAGCGACTGCCGCCTCAAATCCCAATTCATAAAGTATCGGGTTGCTAAGGTCAAACGTCAGCGACCTTGTTTCTTGGATTGCCTTTTCAAGCGAGCCGCTTATATCTTCGAGGGCCTGGGGCAACGGCTGAGACGTCGCCGAGGCGTGCAGTGTATCGATTTTGATTTTTGCCAGTGCAAGCGACTGGCCTACGTGGTCGTGGAGTTCGCCGGCTATTCGTCGGCGCTCCCGCTCCTCGGTCAAAGCCAATTGCGCCGCCAGACGCTTGAGCTGTTTTTGATACTCAAGGAGCTTGTGTTCCGCCTGCTTGCGCTCGGTGATGTCTGATGTTATCTCTACCACCCCTACGACATCGCCCGTTTTATTTTTGACGGGATTAGCACGTATAGACCACACTCTGCCATCTGGACTGTGAATTGCTTCGGTTTCTAATCGGCCGGTTTTCCACGCCTTTTCAACAGGACAATTTACGCAGGGCTTGTTGCGTCCTTGCCATACCTCATAACAATAACGTCCAAGCAGCTCTTCCGCAGCGGAACCGGCCGATTCACCCGCAGCTCTGTTTGCCCATATGATTCTGTGTTCGGCATCCTGATATGCCACAAGTTCCGACATGGTATTTAAAATTGTCGCTTTTTCATTCTCTGCCTTTATCAGTGCCTCCTCAGCCTGTTTGCGCTCAGTGATGTCTTGGGCAAAACCAACTAGACCAACCAGAACGCCGTCTTTATCGAAAATCGGAAACTTATCTGTCTGCACCCATCTTGGGCCTCTTGCGGATTCATATTGCTCGATTATGTTGAGCTTGGGTTGTCCTGAATTAAAAACCTCGTTGTCGTCTTTTGTCATACCTTGTGCAATCTTGGCGGAATAAAGGTCAAAAACGGTTTTTCCCAAAAATTTTTCTTCGGGTATGTTCAGCGATTCAGCAAGTGTCTTGTTGACGCGCACAAATCTTCCTTTTTTATCTTTATAAAAAACTATTATTGGTAAAGAGTCGATAATGGTCCTGATTTCCTGCCGTTCTTTTCTTAAGCTTTCTTCTATGCTTTTATGCATAGTGATATCCTGGGCGGCGCCGACCATTCTGACTGCTCGACCGGTCGCGTCATAGATGAACCGGCCCCTGCCGGCTATCCAGCGCAGCGTCCCGTCGGGCCAAATCACGCGATATTCACGGAAATATTCCGATTTTTCTTTTTTGGCTTTTTTAATTGCCGCGTTCAATCCGGCGATGTCATCCGGGTGAATTCTTTTTTCGAACGTCTCGTAGCGTCCGTCAAACTCTCCCTTTTTGTAGCCGAACAGCCGGGCATTATGACCTGCCCAGACGATTTGACCGCTGACCAGGTTCCAGTCCCATATTCCGAGTTCCGCCGCGTCCACAGCCGTCTTTAGCCGTTCTTCACTCTCCTGTAATGCGTTCTCCACTGTGCTCTGTTCGGTTATATCTCTAACTGTCGCAATACGCACCTTTTGGCCTTTGTATGTTATGAATTTGCCCGTTACTTCCAGCCGGAATCTTGTCCCGTTCTTTCTGACCGCGGTTGTTACATACGGTTTGTCATAATCGGATTGGACCTTACTTTTCATATCCGCACGGCATTCAGGAGCGAAGAATTCATCAATTTTCATACCGGCGGCTTCCGCGGTGTCGTAGCCCCACATCAGGCCGAAAGCTTTATTTATCTCGATTATCCTTTGGCCGTCGTGTATCGCGACGCCATTGAACGCCTCGTCCGCCAGGGTTCTGAATTTAAGCTCGCTTTCACGCAGCGACTCCTCGGCTTTTTTGAGTGTGGTGATGTCTCTGTATATGCCTGAGTAACCTTTCAGCAGTCCTTTGTTGTCGATTACGGGAACGCCGTTTATATATAACCAGTGTCGTTTTCCCTGCCTGTCTTCAAGGCACACTTCTACATCTTTAACGGGTTTTTTCCGAATGGCTCTGTCCTCGAAAAGGTTTTTCGCCCGCTGTGCTTCTCCGGCATCCATAAAATCAAACAAGCTTTTACCTGTCAATTCCCCGCTGGTTACGCCGAAAATGTCTTCGGCAGCGCCCGTGCACCAGGTGAAAACGCCGTTCTCATCGACCTCCCATATCAAATCGCTCATGTTCCGCAGAATATCTACGAACCATGTTTTGATTTGAGCGGCGGGGATATCGGCCGTCTTCTTTTGTGCCTGCCGGCGAAGCAGCTTTATCTTAACCGATTGTTTTTGTCCTTTTCTAACCGGTTTTTTCAACTCACTGCTTTTCCCTGCTCTGGGCATGGTATCATCTCCATCTGTCATCTAAATATAAACAGATTTTAATCACAATTATGTAAACCGATAATCCGGGGGCAAATCGCTGATTTATATGTTCGACCCCATTTAGATAGACAAACAAACTTCCCTCTCCAACACCCCCATTCGACATACGCCAGAGTTGCATGCCAAAATTACATACACTTATCGGCATCTTTTTTCTCCCAACTCTATCAGGTAATATTAATGAGCCGGGGGCAAATGTCCAGAAAAATTTGTGGAGATATTTAAAATCCTGTTTTTTAGTGATGATTTATTTGTAAATCAGCGACAAACATCTTATTATAAATATCAGGCAAGTTTCCTGTCAAGGATTTCCGCGGCCACTTTGGGATTTGCCCTGCCTTTTGTTTTTTGCATAACCTGGCCTAACAAAAAGCCCTTCGCTTTGCCGCTCTTTTTGCCGCCCGCCTTGAAATCCTCAACCGCCTGCGGATTGGCCTTAATGACCTCCTCGACAATTGCCTCAAGCTCACCTGCGTCGCTTTTTTGCAACAGGTTGTGTTCCTGAGCATACTTACCGGGGTCCAAATCTTCAGATAGGACAACCGCATCGCTTATTGCAGCGGCAGCAGTTGCACTGATTTCTTCTTTCTCCAACATTTTTGCCAAAGCGGCAACTTGTTGCGGTTTGACTCCCAATTCGGTCAGATTGCACCCTCTTTCGTTTGCACGTTTCTGAAAATATTGGGTTAGCAGATTGCAAACACGTTTTGGCTCGCCGCCTGATTTCACGGCATTCTCAAAAAAGTCGGCGGTTGCCCGCTCACTTGTCAATACCCCGGCGTCATAATCGCTTAAGCCGTATTCTTTGACGTAACGCAACCGTTTTTTCAATGGCAGCTCGCAAAGTCGTTCCTGTATCGGGATTAACCAATCTTCATTCGTCTCAACCGGCACAAGGTCGGGGTCGGGGAAATAGCGATAATCGTGGGCCTCCTCTTTTTCCCGCTGTAAAACCGTAACTTCTTTTGCATCGTCCCAGCCGCGTGTGCTCTTGTTGCCCATTTCCATAACTTCACCTGTTTCGTTGAAGCGGTCGAGCTGCCTGCCGATTTCATAATTGATGCTGTTTTCCAGCGCCTTGAAGCTGTTGAGGTTTTTGACTTCGACAATCGGGGTTTTGAATTCCTGGCCTGCTCTTGTAATAACAAGGTTGACGTTTGGCTCGAAGCGCATATGCCCCTTTTGCATATCCGCTTCCGAGACGCCCAAGTATCTGACGATTCGCTGCAGTTCCTCCGCAAGCGCCCGCACCTCGATGGCGCTGTTCATATCCGGCTCAGTAACAATTTCAAGCAGTGGAGTTCCCGCGCGATTTAAATCCACAAGTGAAAAATTACCTGCCGTATGCAAATTCTTACCTGCATCCTCCTCTAAATGTGCTCGTATGATTCTGATTTTTTTTATTCCATTATCCGTTGGTATTTCGATATAACCATTTATGGCCAAGGGTAAATCGTATTGACTTATTTGATAATTCTTCGGTAAATCTGGATAATAATAGCTTTTGCGGTCCCATTTGGTAAATTGGGCAATCTGACAATTCAGCGCCATTCCCGCCAAAATCGCAAACTCAACCGCCTGCTTGTTCATCACCGGTAGCGAACCCGGCATACCGAGGCAAACTGGGCAAACCCTGCTGTTTGGTTCCTCGGCGAAACTCAGTGCGCAGCCGCAGAACATCTTCGTCTGCGTGCAAAGCTGCACGTGTATTTCAAGGCCAACCAATACTTTATATTCTAAATTACCCATTCAAATTAGGCCGTTTTCTGTGCCAGTCAGTTTGTTTCTCGTACATACGAGCTATTCTCAATAGGTTTTCCTCGCCGAACGCCGGTGCCAGTATCTGTAATCCGATTGGCAGGTTTTTATCGTCAAAGCCGCAGGGAATGCTTATTCCGGGGATACCAGCCAGGTTCACAGCTATTGTGTATATGTCCGACAGGTACATTTTCAGGGGGTCGTCGAGCTTTTCACCCATTTTGAAGGCGGTCGTCGGCGAGACAGGCATCATAATACAATCGCATTTCTCGAAAACACTGACGAAATCCCCGCGTATCAGGTTTCTTACCTTTAACGCCTTGAGGTAATAAGCGTCGTAATAGCCGCTCGAAAGGGCGTATGTGCCTAACATTATTCTGCGTTTGACCTCTTTGCCGAAGCCCTCTGCCCGCGATTTTGTGTAAACCTCGATGTAATCATTCGGATTGCGTGTCCTGTGGCCGTAATGCACGCCGTCGTAACGGGACAGGTTGCTCGACGCCTCAGCCGTAGCGACCATATAATAAGCCGCTATTGCGTAATCGAAGTGGGGCATATCAATTTCTATTATGGCTGCACCGAGGTTTCGATATGTGTTTATCGCCTCATCGATTGCCTTTCGCACCTGTTCATCTGCCCCTGCGTTAAATTTCGGCGCAATGCCGATTTTCAATCCCTTAACCGGCTCGTCTAATTTTGCGAGGTAGTCGCATAAAGGGGCGGTTTTTTCATCGACGCTCGTGCTGTCAGCCGGGTCATAACCTGCTATGACGTTCATCATTAGGGCGCAATCTTCGACCGTCTGTGTTACAGGCCCAATCTGGTCCAAGCTTGAGCCATAGGCGACAAGGCCGTAACGTGATACCCTGCCGTAAGTCGGCTTCAAACCCACGACGCCGCAAAAGCTCGCCGGCAGCCGTATCGACCCGCCGGTATCCGAACCAAGAGCCGCAAAGCAAAGCCCCGCCGCCAAGCCCGCTGCCGAGCCGCCCGAGCTTCCCCCCGGCACTCTTTCTATATCCCAGGGATTGACGGTGCGCTTAAGCCCCGAGTTTTCGGTGCTCGAACCCATCGCAAACTCGTCGAGGTTGGTCTTGCCCGCTATAATCGCGTCAGACGACAATAATTTCTCAACCACGGTAGCGTTATACGGCGCGTGAAAGTTGGCCAATATTTTCGATGCGCACGTCGTCGTCCCGAACGTTGTGCACATGTTGTCTTTTACAGCCACAGGCAAACCCGCAAGCTCCCCGACCTTTTCACCTCCGGCAATTCGCTTATCGACCTGGGCCGCTTTGGCGAGCGCCTGCTCTTCAAATATGCTTATATAAGCCCCGACCGTCGGCTCAACCTTTGCGATGCGTTCAAATACCGCCTTCGTCGCCTCAACGCTTTTTATTTCGCCGGCCTTGATTTTATCTCTCAATTCTTTTGCGCTTAGCTGGTTCATTTCGGAGAGGTTATTTCTTTCTGTCGCTTATACGATGCGATAAAAACCATTCGTAAAGTTCCGGCTTATTGTAGGTCTGCGTCCAGGAATCGTGCTCAGCGTCGGGGTAAATTGTGAGTTTTGCATTTCCGCCGCAGGCGTTTATCGCTTCGACCATTTCCTTCGATTTTTCAACGGACACAACCTTGTCCTTTTCACCATGAAACGCCCATACGCCGACGTTTTTAAGGTGGTTCGCCGCGTATCGTTCTCCGCCTCCGCAAATCGGGGCAATTGCCGCGAATCTCTGCGGGAACCGCGAAGCAAGCATCCACGTCCCGAAACCGCCCATACTCAGGCCCGTCAGATATACCCTGTCTGTATCAACTTTGTATCTTGCCTCAACATCATCCAGCAAATTAATCAGGACGTCGGCCTGCTCCGGCCACCAGATATTATCAGGGCATTGAGGAGAAACGATGATGAACTCGAAGTTTTTCCCTCGTGCAATCATTTTCGGCGGTCCGTGTTTTGTAACAAGATTGAGGTTATTGCCCCGTTCTCCAGCGCCGTGCAGGAACATTATCATTGGCCACTTCTTTTTCGCGTCTTTGCCGTAATCAACCGGCAGGTATAAAAGATAGTTGCAATCCACCGTCATTGTTATTTTTTTGCTGAACGACTGTGGTCTCTGCTTGCCCGGTTTCACTTCCTTAGAACCCATCGCCGCACACCCCGTTAACCAAATACAAATCACCAGCCCGATAAATTCTTTTCTCATTGTCAGTGCACCTGAATTCATATAATCAAAAATCAGCAACCAAAAATCATAAATTATGACGGTTCTTCTAAAATTTTGGGCACTTTGAAAAAGGAGCCGTCCTGCTGAGGCGCGTTTGCCAGTGTTTTTTCCGTTCCGAGGGATTCTTTTATGGTATCTTCGCGAAACACGTTATGAATCGGCAGGCAGTGCGCCAGCGGCTCGACGTCATTGGTATCCAGCTCATTCATTCTCGCAACGTAATCCAGAATCGCGCTAAGCTGGCCCGCGAATTCCTCGACCTCTTTATCGTTTAGCTCCAGCCGGGCTAATTTGGCGACCTTTCTCACCTGCGCTTCATCTATCTTTTTTTGCATTTTGCCTGGCCTGTCAATCCTTCGACTTAATTCAGCGTAAATCAAAAAAGCGAGGCGCAAACCCGCCTCGCTCTAATGGTTCATTTACCGGCTGTTTATATTAACCGGCCTTCTTCTCGGCGGGCTTATAATTTCGCTTTTGCCTTTTCACGACAAGACCCATTTTCAGCGCCTTTGCCGATACCCTGATTCGCACGCCTTTGCCATCGACAATCGCGCGAACCTTCTGGATATTCGGCTTGAATTTCCTTCTGCTTATGCCGGTAATTTTTCGCCCCACCCCGCCTAAGTATTTGGCCTTGCCGCGTCTGGCTATTCTATTTCCGAACGATACTCGTTTACCCGTATAGAAACACTCTCTCGACATCTAATATGCTCCTTTCCAAATAAAACGGCCGGTTTTCTATACTCTTACTTCAGCGTCGTCCACCGAGAACCTTCCGCGGGCGTAAGCGGTGAAAAGGTTGCCGCCGAATACCACCTTGCCCGCCGGTAAACCTTTGACTGACCTGTTCGGCTTAATTTCGCCTTTCGCCCGCCGCAAAATCGCTTCAAAATCATTGTTTTCAACGCTCAACGCGGCCAATAGCAACACCGCTATCGTTCTTTTCAGAAAATCACGCCTGTCCATAGCCAAACCGTGCCAATCCAAAGAACGCACCATTATAGCAACAATTTTTCCCTATGCAATGTTGTTTTCCTTCAATTTCAACCGTTTGCTTTGTGTCTTATTGCCAAGTATTCTCGTATCATATAGAATGTTGCCTGTTTGACTACGGGGTGTAGCTCAGCTTGGCTTAGAGCGCTTGGTTTGGGACCAAGAGGCCGCTGGTTCGAATCCAGTCACCCCGATTTTTCGGGCGAATAGCACGAAAAATGGAGCAGTAGAACAATTGAACAGTAGGGCAATTGATGAAGTTAGAAGACCTACTATATTCTGAGTCGGCGCGGTTATTGGAAGGATTGTTCCACTGCGGTCACCGGCTCAACTGTTCACCTGTCATTCCAGCCCGAAAAAAACACAGGAGGGACGTCGAGATATTCGTTTCACCTATAGCAGGGAGGTTGACTTGGAGGGTGAAATAATATAGAATATATCCGCTGGGGCAACGAAATTAAATAGGCGCTTTTTAGAGAGGAGAAGAAATGGATACTTTAAGAAATTTTGTAACATCGGCTTTGGTCTTTTTCGCTGTATTTTCAGTTTTGCCGGGCGCGAGTTTCGCCAAATACTCGGGTGGTTCGGGTTCTTCCGGCGACCCTTACCAAATCGCCACGGCCGCCGACTTGCTTGCCTTGTCGGCTGATACAAACGATTATGACCAATGCTTTGTTTTGACCGCGGATATCGACCTCGCCCCGGGCCTTCCCGGCGGTCAGATTTTCACCACAGCCGTCATCGCGCCGGACTCGAACAGTTCGAACTTTACATTCGATGACACTGAATTTACCGGCAAATTCGATGGCGGCGGCCATAAGATTCTCAATATGACCATCGATTGTGACGGCGCGGATTGGCTTGGTCTGTTCGGATATGTTCTCAACGCCGAGATAAAAGGCGTTCATCTTAAAAATTCGAGGGTAACCGGCGGGGACGGCTCGTATCAACTCGGGGCACTGGCGGGGTGTTGTATATATTCCAACATTTCCAACTGTTCCTCGCAAGGGACCGTCGAAAGCGGAAGTAGTTCATACAACATCGGCGGGCTTATAGGAGAGATCTCTGGATGCAGCGTGGTCAGTTGCGCTTCGTCGTGCGGTGTGACAGTAACAAGCGGTGAAGGGGTTGGCCTCGGCGGGCTGATAGGTTTTTGTGGCGATAGCAGCATCGGCAATTGCTGTGCAACAGGAGACGTTACTGCCCACAAAGGCGATGTTTTAGGCGGGCTGACGGGCGGTTGTGTTTATACCGATATTAGCAATTGCTATGCAACTGGAGACGTCACAATCCGCGGGGGAGGGCAATACATCGGCGGGCTTTTGGGAGCCAACAACAGCAGCAACGTTTACAACTGCTATTTTCTTCTCGGCAGCGGGCCTGACAACGGCTACGGAGAGCCGTTAACCCGTACACAAATGAAGCAGCAGGCCAGTTTCGTCGGCTGGGATTTCATCGGCGAGACCGCCAACGGCACCGAAGATATCTGGTGGATAAACGAAGGTATTGATTATCCCAAACTTTCCTGGTTACGGACTGTGATTGAGGCGGCCAAATGTAAGGTTGCCGCCGGCTCCAAGATTGATAACGACAAAATTTCCATTTCCGGCCTAGCCTACATCTTAGCTGATGATTTTGAAAATACCAATGTTGTCAAGGCCAATATTGGGTCGGGTGAGATGGATCCGTGTATTATTGAGATGCCCATCGATGAAAAGACCTACAAGAACGGCAGATACAAGTTTTCCGGGGGCATAGACGGGGCGAAGATTTCTTTCAAGTACGACACTAAAACCAGTAAATTTACTTTTTCGGCGAGCAAAATCGATTTGACAGGCCTGACCTGCCCGATGGATTTTGAGATAATTGTCGACAGTTTCCACGGGATAGGTGGAATTGATGAATCGATAGCCAACGGCCCGAAAAAGCCCATCCCCATAAACCTGATGATGGGCATCAAAAATATGCTCAGAGTCGATAAGTCCGTGGTCAAACGCAGCAAGAAGTCGAACGGCGACCAGTTGAGCGTCAAGGGCGGCTTCGCCGTTAAAAATATGGTGGATATGGCAGGCGAGGAATTCGTCGTAACCCTCGGCTCGCAGCAGACCTTCACGGTTCCCATTGGTAGCTTCAAAGCGAGCAAGAGTGGCTTTGTTTGTAAAAATGCCGCTCTTGCGGGCGGCGGCTTCGCCACCGCCAATTTCAATTTCAGCAGGTGCACCTTCACGCTGACGATTAAGAAAATGAAGATTACCGAAAACCCCGGCGTTGTCAATCTGGGCATTGAATTCGGCGGGTTCTATGAGGCAGGCCAGATTGTCCTGCCTTGAGCCGAGCCGGCGAAGCAGCAACTAATTCATTCGGTAAAAAACTTCGCCCGAAGGGCTTATTGTTCTGTTTCGCTATGCCGTGAAATTCGTCGTTCGTATCTTGTTCCTCAGGACAGGGAAGCGTATTTCAATTCTTAAGTCGCCGGAATAGCTTTCGCCGCTTCATCTGTTATATGTCAAGCTCGGTATGCCCGATTTCAAGCATAATCTTGAACGGACAAAACCTGGAACTTCATATTTTAGCCGTTGCCCAAAGTGTTGCATCTGCGGCTCAAATAATATAATCTATCGCTCGGCCTTGCCGGGGTAAACTGGTGTTCGGTGGGACGTGGTTTTATGATTATTTATCATTGCAGAGGGAGCTGATTATGGCGGCGGATAAAGAGCGAGTTTTCGAGCAGGTGCGCGAAGTGCTGGTCGATGCGCTGGGGGTCGATGAGGAGGAAGTGGCGGGCGTTTCGACGCTGATGGGGGACCTCGGAGCGGAAAGCATTGACTTTCTGGATATCGTATTTCGCTTGGAAAAGCAGTTCGGCATAAAGATACCGCGTGATGAGCTTTTCCCTGCTGAAACCCTGATGAATAACCCAGAATACGTCAGTAACGGCAAGCTGACAGCTAAGGGATTAGCGGAATTGAAGCAAAAAATGCCCCATACCGACCTGGCCGGCTTTGAAAATAACCCGGACATAAATAAATTAGGCGACCTGTTCACCGTCGATTCGATTGTAAATTACGTATCAGGCAAGCTGAAATAATTTCACCGCCGAGCACGCCGAGACCGCAGAGAAAAACAAATTAAAAAACTCTGCGTGCCCTGCGGTCTTTGCGGTAAAATGGCCGAACTTTTTTGACAGTTAAACGTAAAAAAACAAATAATTTTTAACCATACAGGGGCTTTTTGTTGGCCTCGATTCGGGGGGGTAATTGAGGAGATAGGTTTTTATAGGAGATTGTTTATGACGGCAGACGTTAAGCAGATTGGGGCGTTGGTGCAGCAGAAAAGTGAGTTTGTAAGGGCGCTTTTTTCGGAAATCGACAAGGTCATCATAGGCCAGCGGTATATGCTCGAAAGGATGCTTATCGGACTATTGTCGAACGGGCATATATTGCTTGAGGGGGTTCCCGGCCTGGCAAAGACGTTAGCAGTAACGACTTTGGCCAGGGCGATAAACGCCGAGTTTCGCCGGATACAGTTTACCCCCGATTTACTGCCTGCTGACCTGATTGGCACACAGATTTACCGGTCTTCCGACAGCCGGTTTTATACCCGCAAGGGCCCGATATTCGCCAGCATAATACTGGCTGACGAAATCAACAGGGCGCCCGCGAAGGTGCAAAGTGCGTTATTGGAGGCGATGCAGGAAAGGCAGGTATCGATAGGCGAGGAAACCCACCCGCTGCCCGTCCCGTTTATGGTATTAGCGACGCAAAACCCGATTGAGCAGGAGGGAACATACCCGCTGCCGGAGGCGCAATTAGACAGGTTTATGCTCAAGCTCAAAATTGATTACCCCAATAAAACCGAGGAACGACAGATTCTTGACCGGATGGCGGTTACGAACAAGACGTTCGATATTAGGCCGGTCATCAGCCCCAAGGATATTGCCGAGGTCAGGGCGGTCGTCGATGAGATATATATCGACGAGAAAATCAAGGATTATATCGTTGACGTCGTTACCGCTACAAGAGAGCCGGAGAAGTTCGGGCTGAAGCTCACTAATATGATTAACTACGGGGCTTCGCCGAGAGCGACAATATACCTGGCCGTCGCGGCCAAGGCACACGCCTTCATCCAGCAGCGCGGCTACGTTACGCCCCAGGACGTAAAGAGTATCGGTATGGACGTGCTCAGGCACAGGGTGATTGTCAGCTACGAGGCAGAAGCGGAGAACAAGACCAGCGAAGACGTAATCAAGACCATTTTCGATAATATCGAAGTGCCGTAACAAGACGTGACTCGTGACTCGGCCCTCGTGATTCGCAAATTGCCTATCGCGTTTCGGTTTCGAGTGACGAGCCACAAGCAACGAACGACGAATTATGATACCCCAGGAATTACTGAAAAAAGTCAGGCAGATACAGATTTACACCTCGCGGGCGGTCAACGCCAGCTTCGCAGGGCAGTATGAGAGCGTCTTTAAGGGCAGGGGGATGCAGTTCGATGAGGTCCGCGAGTATATGCCCGGCGACGATATTCGCACGATTGACTGGAACGTTACCGCACGGACGGGTAAGCCATATATCAAGCGGTTCGTCGAGGAGCGGGAAATGACGGTGATTTTCGCCGTCGATTTGAGCGCATCTGGACGGTTCGGTACTTTGGATAAGACCAAGAACCAGCTTGCCGCGGAATTTTGCGCAGTATTAGCGTTCGCGGCGGCGAAAAATAACGACAAGGTCGGGCTTTTGATTTTCACCGACAGAATCGAATTATTCATACCGCCCAAGAAGGGCAGCAGGCACGTTTTAAGATTGATTCGCGAATTGCTTTACTTCCAGACACCCAGACGGCAGACCGCTCTCCCGCTTGCCCTCGATTACCTCGCGAAGGTTATTCGCAAGAAGGCGACGGTGTTTGTAGTGTCGGATTTTATTCAGGCCGACTTCAAGAGGTCGCTGGGCCTTTTGAACAAGCGGCACGATTGTATCGCGGTTCCCGTAAGAGACCCGGCTGAGGCGGCGCTGCCAAAAGTGGGGATTATCGAATTTACCGACGCAGAAACGGGCGAGACGATAATTATTGATACCTC
Organism: Sedimentisphaerales bacterium; assembly: GCA_016932095.1. GTDB lineage: Bacteria > Planctomycetota > Phycisphaerae > Sedimentisphaerales > Anaerobacaceae > Fen-1362. The sequence continues at coordinate 18,800 of JAFGDN010000090.1, read as the reverse complement.
CAGCGGCGATTTTCACAGGCAATACGAAGGAAAAAATGCGGAACGATTCAGCCGATTGAAAAACGAGCTTGCCTCGATAAACGTTGACTGCATCAATATAAACACAGGCAAACCCTATATACAAGATTTGATTCAGTTCTTTCATTTGAGACACAGGCGTTATTGATTAATTTCGGGATTATGAAAATGTAATAAGGTCGGGGAAAGATATATGGAAGAGCAAAAACTTGATTTTTCACTGCCGCAAAAGAAAGCGCCCAGAAATACTGCCGTCGTCGCGTTGACGGCGATTCTCATTGCTCTGCTCGGGCTGGTAGTTTTCAATTTATATGTAACGTTAGCCGGCAGGCAGACGGTTTCATCGGGATTGCCGTCAAGGTTTTCCGCAAAACAGGCGGAGGAGCTGGCGACGAAACTTGCGCAGAGGAACCTGTATGCCCAGGCAGTGAAGGTCTGGCAGGGGTATTTGGCAGGCGCGAATTTGACGGACGCCGAACGCGCTAAGACGTTGTTTCATATCGCGACGCTGCTGGAAAAGGATGGTTCATACGGCGACGCGGTTGAGTATTATTATCGCAGCGAATCGGCTGCGAGGATACCGGAGCTCGAATCGAGCATTAAATCGGGCGTGGCGGGCTGCCTGGAGAAGCTGGGCAGGTTCTCGGCGCTGCGTTATGAGCTGATGGAGCGGACCAGCTTAAAAAAGGACGCCGGGCCGGAACAGAAGGTCGTTGCTGAAATAGGTCCCGAAAAGATTACCGCTGCCGACCTCGACGCGCTTATCGAAAACAGCATAGACGACCAGTTGCTGTCGCTGTCGCAGTTTATGCCGCCGGAGCAGTTGAGCGAGCAGAAGAAAAAGGCCCTGGAGCAATACAAAAAACCGCAGCTAAGGCAGCAGTTTCTTCACAAGCGGCTGGCGCAGGAGGTGCTGTATCGGCAGGCGATTGAGCAGGGATTAAGCGACAAACCCGAAACAAAACGGCTGTTAGACGACCTCGGCAGAGAGGTATTGAGCCAGCAAATGATGGACCAGCAGCTTGCCTCGAAAATTCACATTACTGAGACCGACCTGAAAACATATTACGAGGCGAACAAGGGCAAATTCGTCGAGGACGTCAATGACCCCAACATTCCGCCGCGTCAAAAGACCTTCGACGAGGCGAGACAGCAGGCAGCTATGTCGCTGATGAACGAAAAACGCAGGGACGTGCAGCAGCAGTTCATCGAAGAAATGATGGATAAATACGGCGTTATTATTCACTATTCAGTAATGGGAACAGGTAAGCAGGACCCTGATGAGTAACCGCTTGAGTAATCACTACAATGGCCGGTCGAGTAAAATTGCGATGGGGATTTGCGCCGGCTTTGCCTGTGTGATTTTCCTGAGTTTTGCCGGCTGCAAAAAAAGCGACCAGGCCCCCTCAGGCGCAGCGGCTTTCGAGATTGATAAATCCTACAGCAGGGGACCTCTGACCGCGCATATAAGGATTGACAAAAGCAGGATAACCATCGCGGACACACTGTGGCTTGAGTTTCAGACGGTCATCGAAGCCGGTTACGAAGTGAATATGCCGAAGGTCGAAGGACTGCTGGAACATTTCGGCATAGTTGACTGGCAGAATCCCGGCGACCGGCTTGACGCGAATGACAACGTCGTCAGCACGTATCGCTATCGTCTTGAGCCGTTTTTGTCGGGAAAATTTTCAATCCCGGAGTTTACCTTCGAGTTTCGTGACGCTAATGAGTCGAACGGAAAGACCTACCAGCTTGCGACGGAGCCGGTTGATATAGAGGTAACGTCGCTTTTGGGCGAGCAGCGAGGCAAGCTGGTTATATCCGATATCGAAGACGTTGTTGATATGCCGACCAATACCGCTTTATGGTGGATTTTATCTGTGGCTGTGATTGTCGCCTCGGCAGGAGGGGTATGGTTGTATTCTCGCAGGAAGAAAGCCAGAGAGATAGTGAGAATTTTCAAGGCGCCTCACGAAATTGCATACGAGCGTCTTGAGCGGCTTATTCGGCGCGATTTGATAAAGAAGGCAAAGGTCAAGGAATTTTACGAGGCCATCAGCGATATACTTCGGCGCTATATCGAGGACCGCTTCGAGCTGAGAGCCCCTGAAAGAACGACTGAAGAATTTTTGTCGGAAATCCGGAACACAAGCGTCCTTTCAGACAACGACAGGCGAGCCCTGACGGAATTCCTGACGCATTGCGACCTTGTCAAGTTCGCCAGACACAGCCCGACAACGGAGCAGATTCAGCACACCTTTGATTTGGCGAAAAATTTCATCGAGCAGACGAAATCCGAAGAGCGGAAAATCGACGTAACAGATAACACGGAAGAGAAGCTTGTAACAAACAGGGTTTGATAAATGCAGTTGTATTCGTCATGGATATTGTTGTTGCTTTTGATAATCCCGGTCCTGGGGTGGCTTGGCTTTCGCAAAAAGAACACGGCCGCGGTAACGTTCTCGTCGCTCAATGCCGTACAGAACTGCCCGGTTTCATTGAGATTGCGTTTGCGCCCGTTGCTGGTTTTTGCCCGGCTCGCCTGCCTGGCGCTTTTGATAATCGCACTGGCCAGGCCCCGTAAAGGCACGGTGCTTTCGGAAATCAGCGCCGAGGGCGTCGCCATAGAAATCGTCGTTGACCATTCGGGCAGTATGGGCGCCGAGATGGATTACTACGGCGAAAAATTGAATCGACTCGAGGCCCTTAAAAAAGTTCTCGCTGATTTTGTAATCGGCGGTAAAGGCGGGCTTGCAGGCAGGAGCGGAGACCTGCTTGGCCTGGTTACTTTTGCGCGTTATCCCGATACCGTTTGCCCGCTTGTGCTCGGCCATAACGTTTTGCTGGAATTTTTGAAAACGACTGATATCGTCCGTCTGCGAAGCGAAGACGGCACGGCCATAGGCGACGCCCTCGCCCTGGCCGCATCACGACTGCATAAAGCCGAAGAGGAACTCAAGCAAAGAAAAGCCGGGATTGGGTCCGAAAAGGCCGGCGTCTCACAAAAAGACGACTTCAAAATCAAAAGCAAGGCAATCATACTGCTCACCGACGGCCGGCACAACGCCGGCCAATACGGCCCGATGCAGGCGGCGGGACTCGCCAAAAAGTGGGACATAAAAATTTACACCGTTGGCATCGGCTCAGGCCAGGCGTTCACGACGATTCAGACAATGATGGGCGCTTTCAAAATCCCGACAGAGCAGGACCTCGATGAGCCGCTGCTCAGGGCAATCGCCGAGACCACCGGCGGCTTCTACGGCAGGGCTGATGACGCCGAGGCGCTGCACGAAATCATGGAAAAAATTGATAAGCTCGAAAAAACCGAGGTCAGGGCCGTTCAATATACCCAGTACGCCGAAAAGTTCGGCCCCTGGACGTTTACGGCGCTGGCGTTTTTGCTCGCTGAAATACTGGCCGGCTGCACGATATTAAGGAAGATACCGTAACGGATTTTATAATTTTATGAATCTTGGAAACGACAAGGCGTTGTGGCTGCTGTTTTTGATACCGGCGGTTTTACTGCCGGCATACCTGTGGTGTTTCTGGAAAAAGGCATCGGCGTTAAAGGTTTTGGCCAGTATCGAAATGCTCAAACAGATTAATACTTCCGTCAGCTTGAGAAGACAAATTTTGAAGGCGTTTATGGTTATTTCTGCGTTTATAGCAATCGTAATTGCGCTTACACAGCCGAGATGGAACGCAAGACCTCTCGAAATAAAAAGCCGCGGCAGAGACGTTGTGATTCTGCTCGATACTTCCCGTTCGATGCTGGCAGAAGACATTAGGCCCAGCCGCCTCGAGCGGGCCAAAATAGCAATCGGCGACCTGCTCGAACAATTAACCGGCGATAGAATCGCCATAATCACCTTTGCCGGCAGCAGCACCGTCAAGTGCCCCCTTACACAGGACTATGCCTTCGTTAGAATGGCTCTCGCTGACATATCAACGGAAAGCTCTACACGCGGCGGCACGGCTATCGGCGACGCCATACGCAAGGCAACGGAAGACGTCTTCGACAAGCAGTCGCGCGAATTTCGAGACCTGATTATCATTACCGACGGAGAAGACCACGACAGCTTCCCCGTTGAAGCGGCCCAAAAAGCGGCGGTTGAAGGTATAAGGATAATAGCAATCGGACTGGGCGATGAAAGTGAGGGTTCGCGAATACCGATTACCGGCCCCGATGGGCAAAAGACGTTCTTGAAATATAAGGGGCAGGAGGTGTGGTCGAAACTCGACGCCGATACGCTTCGCAAGGTTGCCGCCGCGACACAGGGCGGCAGATACGTGGGAGTCGAGCCGGGAACGACGCTTGACCTCGGCGAGATTTATAAGGAGCTCGTGGATTCTGCCGGGAAGCGAGAGCTCGAATCGGCGACTATGATTGCTTATGATGAGAGGTTCCAGATATTTATTGCCATTGGAATCGTGTTTTTAATTTGTGAGGTTTTGATAAGTGAGCGGAAAAAAAGTTGAAATAGCGGTGTTTTTATTTCTGTCGGTGGTTACGGCACGGCCTGCGCGGGCCGAGTCGGTCGGTAAGGTTGTAAATGAAGGCAACAGGTTATACCGGCAGGGGCGGTTCAAGGAATCCCTCGATGAATATGAGCGTGCATTGACGCAGTCGCCGAAAGCCGTCGAACCGGAATTCAACAAGGCCGACAGCTATTACCGGCTTGATGACCTTCAGCAGGCGATTGACCTTTATAAGGTCGTGGCCGCCGAAAGCAGGGATATGCGCCTCGTCGAAAAAGCCAAATATAATCTCGGCAACAGTTACTTTAACCAGGGGCAAAAGCTGTTCGATTCTGATTTGCAGAAGGCCCTCGAAAATATGCAGACGGCCGTTGGCTGGTGGAGACAGACGCTCGATATCAATCCCGAAAATGAAAACGCCGCGAAAAATATCGAGGTCGCCCGCCTGACCATCAAGGACATCATTGACCGGATTAACAGGCAAAAAGAACAGCAAAAACAGCAGCAGCAGCAGCAAAAACAAAATCAGGAAGATCTCAAGCAGCTTCTCGAACAGCAAAAAGCCCTCGCCGACAAAACCGGGCAGGAACAGCAAAAGCCATCCCCCGATTATAACGACATTGCAAAACAGCAATCGCAGCTCAAAGACCGCACCGGGCAAATGAAGCAGAAGCTTCAGCAGCAGGCCGACCCGAATAATCCGGATGACCAGGGTCGAAAAGCCGATGAAAAGCTGGAAAAGGCAGTTGAAAAACAGAAGGACGCTTCGGAAAAATTAGAAAAGGCCGACGCTGAGGACGCAAAAAAATCGCAGGATGAGGCGGCCAAAAATATAGAAGAGGCGCTCAAGGAGTTATCGGAGCAGAAAGGACAGCAACAGCAGCAGCAGCAAAAAGAGCAGCAGCAGGCGCAGCAGGAGCCGAATCAGCCGGCTGAACCCAATCAACCACAGCAGCAGCCCGAGCAGGTCGAGGCGCCTGACGCGACAGCCGAAGAAATCCTGGAAAAGGAGCAGCGCCAAAAGGAGCAGCGCCAATTAATGCAAAGCCCCGGATTCCAGAAGGTCGATAAGGACTGGTAGTATGCTGAAATACTGGATTTACATATTGGCATTGATTGCGATGACTTTTGTCGGGGTCGCGGGTGCGGCCGATGTGAAGGTTTTTGCCAGCGTGGATGCATCCAAAGATATTTACGCCGGCGAATCATTTACTTTGCAGGTAATCATAGACGGTTTCGACCAGCCAGGCGAAGTTGACCTGTCGCCGCTGGCGATGTTCAATCCTCAAAGCGCAGGCGGCGGAAACACCTCTCAAACTTCAATAAGCATTATCAACGGCCGGACAACGACCAACGTTATTAAACGATATGTGATGAATTACACGCTCACCGCCTTTAAGGCAGGCCCCGTAAGCATACCCCCGCTTACCGTCACGGTTGACGGCACAAGATACCAGACCAATCCGGTCGAAATGAATATCGTTCAGCCGGGCACGACAGACCAGCTTGAGCTTGAAACAACGCTCTCCGAGCAGAAATGTTACGTGGGCCAGCCGGTTGTTTTGACCGTTAAATTCTACATATATACCGGTATAGGCGATTACCAGTTTGATATTCCCGCCCTTAGCAGCGACGCGTTTTATGTTGAAGACCCCGAAGGCGCCGGTCAGCCAAAGCAGTATCGGGTCAATCGCAGAAACAGGCAGGCGGTGATGTTGACTTTCAGCAAGGTGCTCATACCAAGACGCACAGGCGAAATTGATTTGGGCACGGCTGCGGTGTCGGCTGACGTTGCGGTAGGACGCGCCCGTTCGAGAGATGCATTCTTCGACGACTTTTTTGGAAGAAACGTCCAATACAAACGTTTTGCGGTAAACGCGAAGCCCCTTAAATTAACTGTATTGCCTTTGCCTCAGCAGGAAGTGCCGGAGGGCTTTTACGGGCTGGTCGGACGATACACGATTTCGGCTGATGCCGGCCCGACGGAAGTCAGCGTTGGCGACCCCATCACACTGACAATCAAAATCGGCGGTGAATATCTAAAGCCCGTTCAATGGCCGGGGCTTGAGCAGATACCTGCCCTGGCCGACAACTTCAAAATACCCTCGCAGAAGGCCTCGCCGACAATCGAGAATGGCTTCAAGCTATTCACGCAGACAATACGCGCCTCCAATGACAAAGTAACCGAGATACCGTCAATACCCCTTGCCTATTTTGACGCCGACCAGGGTAAATATGTCGTCGCGAAAACCGAACCGATAAAGCTTGAAGTATCGCCTACGAAAATACTGACGACCGCCGACGTCGAGGGCCGGGATTTTTCGCCCCTGAGCAGGGAGGTGGAGGCGGTTAAGTATGGCCTGTCGGCGAATTATGAAGGTCCGGATTGTCTGCAGGATGTCAGCTTCTCGCTCCTGCCGGCGCTGGTATTGCCGGGTTATCTGGCGATTTGGGGGCTGCCCCTGACGGCGCTTATGGTTAGCGTCATAACAAAGACGCTGCTGCATACGACCCCCGGGCAGGAGGCGAAAAAGCGAAGACGCCGCGCCGCGGGTAAGGCCGTCGGCCGGTTAAAGAAAATTTCAGCGGCGCAATTGCAGAGCAATCCTGAAATTCTCGCCGAAACGATGAAGCAATATATCGGCGACAGGTTCGATAAGGTTGCAGGGTCGCTTACCGCCGACGACTGTTTCGAGGTAATTGTTTCATATACCGGCGATTCTGAATCGGCCGGCCGTTTCAGGGATATCATCGGCGATTGTGAGGCCTCGCGTTATGCGCCCGTCCGGCGGCGTTTTGATGCCGCTGCGGTTGAAAACGTTATCAGCTTTGTCAGGACTATTGACAAAAAATCGAAACTATGAATATTCGACTGTCGCTTGTTATTTTGTTTGGTTTGTTGATTGCCGCAAAAGCGCCGGCTGAAGAAAAATTGTCGAAAGAGCAGGTCGTCGCTCTTTTCTACCAGTCCAACGACGCCTTTCGCCGGGCAAATGCGGTTACTGATGATGTCGCCAAGGCAAATGCCCTGTATGAAAAAGCAATTCTCGGATATGAAAAAATCATTCAGAATGGCCGCGTCAGAAACCCTAAGCTGTATTACAATCTCGCAAATGCTTACTTGCTGCGGGATGATATCGGCAGGGCGATTCTCAATTATCGAAGGGCAGAAAAATTAGACAGCTCCGATTCGGATATCCGGAAAAATCTCGCCTTTGCACGAGGCAGGAGAGTCGATAAGGTCGAGATAAAGACCGAAAAACGAATCCTTCGGACGCTCGCTTTCTGGCATTACGATTTTTCCGTCAGGACCAGGTTTACTCTTGCCTGTATTGCCTTCGCGGGCTTTTGCCTCGCTTTGACCGCGGCAATTTGGTTTGGCCGCCGGGCGTCATTAACAACGATTGCTGTCGTTTCTATAATCTTTTTTGTGTGTTTCTTCGGCTCGATTCTCGTCGAAAGTTATCAAAACGGCGCCAATCTGTCCGGCGTGATAATTGCCCCTGAAGCTGTCGCCTATCAGGGCGACGGCCACAATTACCCGCCCAGTTTCAAGCAGCCCCTGCACGCAGGCACTGAATTTGACCTCATTGAGCGTCGCACCGGCTGGTTTCACATCAAGCTCGCCGACGGCAGCGACGGCTGGATTCCCCAGTCCGGCGCCGAGATTATTTAACGGTGGCTTTATCCTGCTAAATTTCCTCTTTTAACTGCTCATCCTCGGCGGAATGTCCGGTTGTTGACTGGAGCTCGCGAATGACGGCTTTTAGCTGCTCGACCTGCTTCTCAAGCTCCGCCGCCTTTTTGGTCTGTTCCGCTAACTTCTTTTCGAGGTCCTCAATCTCTTTTTGCGTCTCGTGTGCTTCCTCAAAGAAAATGTCTTGCTCGTCGAAGAGCTGGTGAAGCTGTTCTGTGATGGTTTCCTTTTCCAGTTCGTTGGCTTGAAGTCTGTATATGAGGTTGCTTCTTTGGCCTTCGAGCCGGATAATCTCGGCTTTGAGCTTAACGGCCTCGGCCCTTGCCTTCGCCGCTTCCGCGAGCGCCTCTTTCTTCCCGTCGTCCTTGCAGCCGGCCAATAAAAGCCAAAGAGCACAGAAACACAGCAGCGCTTGATTTTTACACTTGTGACCGCCGACTTGTGCGCTTGTGCTCTTGCGGCTTATTTGATTATGAGTTGCCATCACTTTTGAATATCGGCAATCAGTGGCGGAAAACCCCAGCCGGATAATTACTTCGGCCAGTCGGTGCCTTTTATGCCGTTTTTTGTCAGGTTGGGGTTGGGATTACCATCGTTGGCTGTGCGAATGTCCACGGCTTTAAGGAATTTCACCTGGCCGTCAGCAAATAAAAAATTTCGCTGGCCCGTTAATCCCCACCAGCCGGGGTCATTTCCCTGCATGATGGGCCTGTGATTGCTGTACCATTCACCGATAATTATTTTCCCGGCGGGATTTGCGACGTTTACGCATTTTTGTCCGATGGATGGCTTTACTAACGCCGGATTGTAAGCGTGCTGGATGCTGTTCATATCGTCGATTTGCTCTGGACTATGATAGAGGGCCATTGAGTATGAATAGCTTGTCTGCTCAAATCTGTTTGGCTCGGTGCGGTCTGCCGGGCATAGAAGCACCGATGGATTATTGGCGTCAATGTTCCCGCCGAGATGCGGCGATATAAAACCCCTCCAGCCGCGGCCCATCCACAGCCAGATGTTGGGGTATAGCGGGTCCTGGGCGGCGGGATATTTATCGTCGTTTGAGTTGAGGTATGAGCTTATTGCGACGTCGATTTGACGAAGGTTTGAGGCGCAACCGGTTCGTCTCGCGACCGACCTTGCCTTTCCAAGTCCCGGCATAAGTATCGCCAGCGCCGCCGCGATTATCGATATAACGACAAGCAGCTCGATTAAACTAAAGCCCGGAAGACCGATTACTGGCTTTTCCGTCCTCTGTCCTCTGTCTTCCGTCATCTGTCTTCCGTCATCCGTGATTATTCGACTGTTACGCTTTTCGCCAGGTTTCTCGGTTTGTCAACGTCGTGACCCCTGAGGACTGCGGCGTGGTAAGCTAATAGCTGAAGCGGTATGACCGTAAGCATCGGCTGCAATAATTCCGGCGCATCAGGTATGGTTATCAGGCAGTCGGCGTATTGTCTGATATGGTCGTTGCCCTCGGTTGCGACGATGATGGTTTTACCCCCGCGTGCGCGAACCTCCATTATGTTGCCGATGATTTTTTCGTATTGCGGGCCTGCCGTTGCGATAAAAACCGCCGGCATACCGTCCACAATCAGGGCAATCGGCCCGTGTTTCATTTCCGCCGCCGGAAGCCCCTCGGCGTGAATATAGCTTATCTCCTTGAGCTTTAAAGCGCCCTCCAGCGCTACGGGGTAGTTTACGCCCCGGCCCAAAAACAGCCAGTTGTTCTTGTCGAGGTTGGATTCGGCGATTTTTTTGATGTGCTCCGATTGTTCGAGAATACGGGATATCTTGTCCGGTATCTCGCTGAGCTCCCTGATGTATCTTGACGCTTCGTCGGTAGAGATATGTCTTCTCCTGCTGAGCTCTATTGCAAGCATTGTAAGCACCGTTACCTGCCCGGTAAACGCCTTGGTGCTGGCCACGCCGATTTCAGGGCCTACGTGCAGATATACACCCGCGTCGGTTGTCCTGGCTATCGTCGAGCCGACGACGTTGACTATGCCCAGAACGGTTGCGCCCCGCTCTTTTGCCTGTTCGACGGCCGCTAACGTGTCGGCTGTCTCGCCCGACTGGCTTATCGCCAATACGACCGTGCCGTCTTCGATTATCGGGTTGCGGTAGCGAAATTCGCTGGCGTATTCGGTTTCAGTGGGTATCCTCGCAAGCTGCTCGAAAAGAAATTCGCCGACAACTCCCGCGTGAAAGGCCGTTCCGCAGGCCGTGATAATCAGCCGCCGCGCACGCGTCAGCTCTCGAAAGTATTCCTCGATGCCCCCTAAGCGGATTTTGTTGTTATTGACGTCAACCCTGCCCCCCATACAGGTGGATAGCGCTTTTGGCTGCTCGAAGATTTCCTTGAGCATATGGTGTGTAAATCCGTCGAGCTCTATCTGCTCGAGGGAAAATTCGATGTCCTGCAGTTGCTTGGTCACGGCGACGTTGTTTATGGTCTTGGTGTAAAAGCCGCCGGCGCTTACGGTAACCATTTCATTGTCCGCAAGGTAAACCGCGCGGGTGGTATGCTCGACGATGGCTGCGGCGTCAGAGGCCAGTATGTATTCCCCGTCCCCGACGCCTAAAATCAGGGGGCTTCCCTTTTTGGCCCCGATGAGCATACCGGGGCAGTCCGCGCAAAGTATCCCGAATCCGTATGTGCCGTGGACCTCGCGTAGCGCCCGCTGAACCGCCCATTCGAACCGGTTTTGACCCGCCGGCTTTTTGTTCTCATCGCCTCCCTTGCCGCTCGGTGATGCTGACTCCCCCGCGCCGCACTTTTCGTAGAAATACCCGATAAGATTTGCTGCAACTTCGGTATCGGTCTCGCTCGCGAATGTAACCCCTTCGTTTTGAAGCCAGGTTTTCAGCGTCGCGTAGTTTTCGATAATCCCGTTGTGGACGACCGCTATTTTGCCGGTATAGTCCGCGTGTGGGTGCGCGTTGACCTGGTTTGGCTGGCCGTGGGTCGCCCAGCGAGTATGGCCTAGGCCTGTTGTCTCGTTGTTGTTGGGCAGGTCGAGAATCGATTCGAGGGCGCTTATTCTGCCGCTTGTTTTTTTGACTTTGATTGTGCCGTCGCTCATCAGCGCCACGCCCGCGGAGTCGTAACCCCGGTATTCGAGACGCTTGAGACCTTCGATGAGTATCGGCTGTGCCGTCTTTTTGCCCAGATACGCCACTATTCCGCACATTCTTTTTCCCTCGATTCAAGGTATCGGTTTTGACAGGCAACGGGTTGCTCGCCTCGCTTCGCTCGTCGAAGCGGGCATTGTATTTATTGTAGAGCAATTGTTTTTCCCCGGCAATTGAATTTAACTTAACTATAATATAAGATTTTGTTAATTGACCGCTGTGAGGATTGGTTGTTAAATTCTTATATGATAATAGTTATCGACTATAATGTTGGAAATGTAAAAAGCGTCTGTAATGCCTTTCAATACGTCGGCTGCGAGGTCGGGCTGAGCTGCGACCGCAAAAAAATCGAGAAGGCGGCCGCGCTGGTTTTGCCGGGCGTCGCCGCATTTGGTTTCGCTGCCAAAGCGCTCGGCAACCTCGCTGATTTCATTAAAGACCTTGCATTGGCGGGTAAGCCGCTTCTTGGTATTTGCGTCGGCTACCAGATGCTTTTCGACGAAAGCTGCGAGTTCGGCGCGCACAAGGGTCTTGGTCTTGTTTCAGGCAAGGTCGTGCCGCTCCCGCCCGGCCGGGTCATACCCCATATGGGCTGGAACAAGGTTGCTCTGCCTGAGGATATGGCCTTATTTGCCGGCCTCGAAAGTGAAAAGCATTTCTACTTTGCACATTCTTTTTACGCCGACGTAACCGATAAGGCCGCTAAAATCGCCTGTGCCGACTATGGCTTCAATCTGCCCGCCTCTATCCAGAAAGGCAGCATTTACGGGACGCAGTTCCACCCCGAAAAAAGCGGCCCGCAGGGATTACAAATACTGCGTAACTTCGCCCAAATTGCCAGAGGAGGGCAGACCTGATGCTTGCTCGAAGAATCATTCCCTGTCTCGACGTTAAAGACGGCCGGGTAGTTAAGGGTATTCATTTTGAAAACTTGCGCGACGCCGGCGACCCCGTCGAGCTTGGCGCACGTTACAGCGACGATGGCGCCGATGAGCTGGTCTTTCTCGATATCACCGCGACGATTCGTTCCCGCAGGACAATCGTTGCTCTTGTCGAAAAGGTCGCCAAAAACGTCTTTATCCCCTTCACGGTAGGGGGCGGCATAAGCACCGTCGAGCAGATGGATGAGCTTTTACGCTGCGGCGCCGAAAAATGCTCCCTCAATACCGCCGCCGTTAAAAACCCCGACATCCTCACCCGGGCCGCCCAGCGTTTCGGCAACCAGTGCGTCGTGCTCGCCATTGACGCCCGCAGGTCAAAAACACGGGCCGGCCGCTGGCAGGTAACAATCAAGGCCGGCACCGAGGCGACCGATATCGACGCCGTCGAATGGGCAGTCGAAGGCGCTAAAAGCGGCGCGGGCGAAATCCTTCTTACCAGTATGGATGCCGACGGCACGCAAACCGGTTACGATATCGAATTGACCCGTGCTGTCGCCGATGCCGTTACAATTCCCGTCATCGCCTCCGGCGGTGCAGGCACGCTCGAACACCTTTACGACGCCATCATCAAAGGCCGCGCCGAAGCCGTCCTTATGGCCTCGATTACCCACTTCGAAAATTACACCATTAACCAGATAAAAGAATACCTCCGCGACAGGGGAATTGAAGTAAACCTCTAAATTGCTTGATTTGCTTACGGCAGGGTAACTTCTTTAATCTCACTAAAGTCGCCGAATTCCATTCTAAAATCGCAATCGCCGGATTCGGCCGTTATGGTGCTATTTCTTATTGCAAGCCAGAAAGTGCCTTTTCGGTAGTTAAACCGTGCGCTGGCAATACCACCTTCGATGATTACATTTGAGCATTTGAATTTATTATTGCCTGCCTTGAAACTGCCGGCGGGTGTGGTAAAGGTTTGTGAATCGAGTGTAATAGATAATGGCACATCCACCATATTTACATCTGTGTTTTCGACGGCGAAGCCGCCTTTGATAGACAATCTGTCAGTCGAGCGGCGCCTTACCCTGACTCTATCAATCCTCATTGCGTCTTTAATTCCCATCAGTAATTTTATGGGTGTCGGTCTTCTGCCGTTGATTATTTCCTCGTTAATCTCGGCTTTGCCAATATAATTTCCGATTTCAATATAAATGGTCACAGGATTAGACAGACCTGACAGGTCGAGTTTCTTTGCTGAAAAGAAAAATTTATGACTTCTTGTATTTATGCGTAAAGTTTTCTTTATGCCCTCCTCTGTTCCTGAATAATTGAATTTGCCTTTTTGAAACGTATTGCCGTCAGCCGGGAAGGTCAGGATACAGGGCATATTCATATCATCAGAATCTATACTGACGACAATGATGCTTGAGTTATTCAAATCATCTGCCGTTGCGCCTATAAATCCTGAAATAGAAATCGAGTCAGTATGGCCCGATTTAACAGCACATTTTGAGATAACCAGCGGATACTTGCCGTTGAAATACCAGGCAAGCTTTGGATAATCGACACCCTCGCATATTGTCCAGATGTCATTAGGCCCATCGGCAGTTTCACCGGTAAAGTCCCAGCCGACGAAACTGGTTTGCTGTTTCATCTGCTCATTAGTTAACGGCTCTCCCAAATTATTATCCGGCCCGCTGGTTGCGAGGAAGAAACAATTGTAGACTTTTCCGTCTCCCTGAAAATCATAGCCCACTAATCCTCCAAGCTGATATGAATAGGCGCCGCTACTGACGATACCCGTGGAGTAACAATTGTTGATGACTCCGTTGCCTAAAGATCCCACCAACCCGCCAATCGTCTCTGAAGCATTCCCGCTGGTGACGTTTCCCGTCGAATAACAATCACTTACGCTGCCGCCGGTAGCTCCTAACAGCCCGCCGAGATACTGCGAATTACTCCCGGTGGTTATCGAGCCTGTTGAGAAACAACGGTCAATTCTATGGGTTGTAACACCCACCAAACCTCCATATACTGCCGAAGAGTCTCCGCCGACAACATCGCCTGTAGCAAAGGAATCTTTAATGTCGTTAAGAGCATAAGCCACCAGTCCTCCAAGCCAATGTGAATCGAATCCGCCAGTTACATCGCCTGTGGCAAAGCAGCGATTGACATCGCCTTCGGTATAACCCACCAGCCCTCCGAGTTGTTGAGAATTGTCTCCGCCAGTGATGTTACCTGAAGCATAACAATCATTGATACTGCCATAAGCCATACCTACCAATCCCCCGGTGTAGCTTGAAAGATTTCCATTAATTGTGGATCCCGTCGAAAAACAATGAGAAACTTTACCATCTGTATAACCTGCAAGTCCCCCCAATTCCATTGAGGAATCCCCGCCTTTAACAGTACCTGTAGCATTGCAATCGTAAATGTCACCAGAGGAATATCCCACTAGTCCGCCAAGCTGACACGTGGAATTTCTGCCGTTGATGTTGCCAGTCGAATAGCAGTTGCTGATGGAGCCGCCGTTATTTCCTACGAGCCCGCCAATCTGGCACGAAAGGTCTCCGCTGATGTTGCCTGTCGAATAACAATTACTGATAGCTCCGTTGCTTTGTCCCGCCAGTCCGCCAATGAACACCGCCTCATTTTCATTTGTTATAGATACATTTTCGATACCGAGATTTTTTATCTCGCCGCCGGAAACATAACCAAAAAGACCCAAATAAGAGTTTCCGGTGCCGATGGTATTTACGGTCAGGTTACTGATTTTATGCCCAGTTCCATCGAAAACACCGTTAAAGGCAGCTCCTTGGAAATCTGGAGAAGAATTGCTTGTGTCTGGTGCAATTACCGCTGTAGTAAAAACCTTTTTGCCTGACAGGTTGGGGTCAAGGTCGATATCGTTGGTCTGGATGAAGCATTTATTGTAGTCGTTGGTGTCTGCACCCAGTGCCAAAAGGTCGTCGGCTGAAGCTATCTGGTACGGGTCATCGGATGTGCCTGCACCACCTGAATATTTGGCTTGCGCAGATATGGAAATAACAGTGATTACAAAAATTGCAAACAATGACCGTTTCATTTTGGGTGTCTCCTCAATTTTATTCCTCTTTCTTCATGATTAACGCATTTCCCTGCTCTTCGCTATTTTTTATTATATCAGACAATGGGACACAAACTTTTTTTATCTGCCGATAATATGAAATCCTGTTTTGTAGATAAGATTATTCACGCTGCAAGGCCTTTTCATTATTCGCTCTTCCCTAATAATTTTTTCTGTTTTCGTATTTTTAAAGAAACTTTATTGCATATTCTATAATACTAAACGTTTCTGCCACGTCAAATATTTTGTCAAAATTGTTAAATATTTTTTGCTTTTTCTTGAAAAATTACGTATCTTCTTGATTATTAAGGAGTTGCGCTTTCAGAAAAAAGGGGAGCCACGCTATTATTTTGCTCCTTGTATTGTCCTGCCTGCCCCCTTGTAGCGACGAATCGAAAGGTCGTTATTACGAGCTAATTGGCTTTAAATAGGACAGTTGTCTGCTTTTTGGGAACGAGACAATCAACCGGATGAAACAATACATCCGCAATTGCTGCATAGCCGTTAATCTCTGAATTTTCACAAATGGGATTGACAGGTCTTATTTTGGGGGCTGTTGAAAAAATTGAGCTTGCTTCGTCGTCCCGCCCGGCGCCTTTTCCGGCGAGCCGAAATAATTCAGTAATTTCCCGAAAGTAACCGACCCGACGCCCTCCGCGCCCGGAAGTTGAAGCCAGTATTCAATTTCTGGCGAATTTTGTTGTACCTTTGACATCCTTATCCTGTTAAATCATTCAAAAATTCGCGCAAAACTATAATAACACCTCCCCATAAGTCAAGTAAAAGGCCGTCCCCTTTTTCGTTTTACATTTACCTATAATCAGATATATTACCGCTTAACCTGATAATAAAAACGATTCAATTGAAAGGCCGAAACTATGAGTATTGCGTATAAAATATTATGTTGCGTTCTTGCGTGTTTGTTTCTTGCGGGTTGCCTGAGTGTGTCCGCCGACCTTGACAAAACTTCATACGCTTCCCAGGTCGGCGACCGGCGCTCGGTCTCTTTAGGCGAGGTCGTTGTTTCGGTCCCCGTCGTCGATAAGCCCGACCAGTATTAAAACCTCCACGTCTTTTTCTCCGCGGTAATCGGCGCCGAAAAATCAATTTGGGACCTCTATGATGTGGCCGACGCGATTCGCCGTTCAGGTTCGAGATTATCCGCTGTTACCGTCGAGAAGCTCCTCGATTTCGGCCCCGTATCCGTTAAAGACCTCCCTTCGATACGCAGACATCTCCTCTCGGCCGCCCAGCAGACCTTCGATTCCGCCTTCTCGAAATGGACCCGAGCCGGCGAGTTCAAGGTGGAGATTGTCATTACTTCCCTTTATTTGACCGACCCCTCTGTTGGCCGGCAGACCGAATCACACCGCTTCTGGTGGGACTGAATATTTGCCCCCCGATTCCGCATCATTTAGCGATGCTCATATTGGCGAACCATATCGTCATTCCGAGCGACCCTGAACCGATTTTGGTTCAGGGGAGACCTTGTCTATCCCGACCGTCATTCCGAGCGAGCGCAGCGAGTCGAGGAATCTGTTTGTTAATAGATTTCTCCGCTCTGCGACGCAAGGCGTCGCTCCGGTCGAAATGACATCTGGACTTTTCAATAAAACATCGGCGAATCCTGACATCGTTGCTTTCAATCATACCAGTCGCAACCCAAGTCGCGCCATTTGGGATTGATGGATTCGATTAACTTTATTTTCTTTTCACGTCTCCAGTTCTTTATCTGTTTTTCTCTGCCGATGGCGGACAGTGAATCGCCAATAGTTTCAAAGTAGAGCAGACGGTCGGTTTTATATTTATCGGAAAATCCGGGGACAACGTGATTTCTATGCTCCCATACCCGTTTTTTGATATTGCTGGTCAATCCCACATAAAGTGTCCCTGTTTTACTCGCCATAATATAAACGTAGAAGGTTTTCACGTCTTGATTTTACCTTGTATCTCATCTCGCATCAATTCGTAAACGTCGTTCCGAGTGAGTCCCTTTGTTCTTAAGACAAACCGTCATTCCGAGCGAGCGAAGCGAGCCGAGGAATCTGTTTTTTTATCCGGACCATCGCATTACTGTCATTCCCGCGCAAGCGGATTCAGATTTATTACACTTTATTCATTAGTATCGTTGGGTGAATATACAATATCTTCAGGTGCGTCCTTCGGCTTATACTGATAATCCATGTCTAAAAAAGCCGTGTCAATCCGCGCCTTAAATCGGCAATTGGCAATCGCACACGGAGCAAAGCGACGAGCCCTTTTCGGAAAGCGGTAATCCAGGAAATCTTTTTTATTCTATGCGATTGACTTTGTGAATCCTTATTCGTATTGTTTATATCATAATAATAATAAAACATTATATACTATGGACGACACAAATATATCCCTTTCAAAAAATAAATCAGAACAATCAAGTAAGGGACTCGCTTGGGCAAAATTGTTCGTTGCTTTGTCGTTATTAATGGTTGTTTTTATATTTGCCCTTGCCTGTAACTTTTATATATCTGAGAGCCAAAGTGTTTTTTGGGGTATCATACCCTACCAGTTAGCAATTTATATCTTACCATTATATTTTCTCGGTGTCGCCATTAGAAAGGTTTGGGCCTTTTATATAGCTTATATTGCAGTTGTTTGCTGGACTTTCCTTTTTTTGTTTCTTGCGGTATTTATTCAACATTATTTGTTATTTTTTGATGAAGAATTAAGTTCCGTACCGTTTATCGATTTTGAGATTAAATTTTGGCAGACCTTCTGGCTATGGGCTCTTTCTGTCATTTTCTTGTTTTTTGGGCTTATCGGAAGCGGCAAACTCCTTGAAGGAAAATACGGACGCGAGACACCGGATAGAAAGAAACGTAAGGTAATATCACTTCCGATAGTGCTTGTTATCTCGGCAATCTTTGGTCTTGTGATGGGTGTTTTGCTACCTGCTCTGGCTGTGAGAAGAACAAGATACCCCAGTGACCAAATGAGATGTGGGTCACATTTGTGCGCGCTTGGTATAGCAATGCGTTCGTATTCTGAACAATTTGATGGGACCTATCCGCCGGCAGATAAATGGTGTGATATGCTCGTGGAATACTGTGCAGCTTCTTCAGAACAGTTCAAATGCCCACAAGATAGAAAAAACAGTTGCAGTTTTACATTTAATCCTTTTTGTGAACCAAATTCACCACCGGATATGGTCCTTTTGTTCGAAAGTGCAGGCGGATGGAATAGTTCCGGCGGTCAGGAACTAATACAACAAAGACACCAAAGTCGAAAGGGCTGCAATATTTTATTCAACGATGGTCATTGTGCTTTCATAAAAACGGAAGATATCCCAAATCTCAATTGGTCCCGTCAGCATTAATGCCATAAATACGCAATCCGGTTACCTGTTTCCCTTTTTCCTTAAAAAACAGTGTCAATCCTATGAAGCAGAGCCGTGTCAAGCGGCTTGCCATTTTTTTCTTCTCTTTTTTTCATTCAACATTGTGTTCTCACT
>JAFGDN010000089.1 GCA_016932095.1 Sedimentisphaerales bacterium | reverse complement strand
TTCAGTTTCCGTCTCGGTCTGTGTTTCTGTTTGTGTCTCGGTCTCTGTTTGTGTTTCCGTCTCAGTTTGGGTTTCTGTTTCGGTTTGTGTCTCTGTTTCAGTTTCCGTTTCGGTCTGTGTTTCTGTATCGGTCTGTGTTTCTGTTTGAGTTTGCGTGCAGGTTTCACAGCCGGGGCAATCGCCCTGGTAATTCCTCTGTATGTCTATCTTTGCGTGCGCTCCTTTATCAGTTTCTTCTTCGACGCCGTCCTCGCCGTTTGAGGACACGTCTGCCAATCCGCCGCCGGCCACTTTCGCGTGCGCGACCACCGGCTTTGCACAGCCGTTGTTCTTAATGGTTATATCGCCTGGCGTATGTATCGTAACAGTGGCCTCGGCTGTTCCTGAAGTCGGCTGCGGCGGGGCCGGGATACATTTGTAACCGGCGTATCCGTCGCCGGCGGTCTCCGCCCAGGCCTCAATCCGCCCGTTATGCGTATTTATTGTAATATTGCCTGTGTTCTCTCCGCCGGCGTTGCTTCCGCCGTGAATATGAATATCCGCGACGCTGGCTTTTTTTGCGTGCGCCTTTGCCTCGACGCCGTATTCGATATTTATTGTATCGCCCGCCTCGATGCAGACCTTCGCGGTTGCCTCGTCTGAGTTCGGAACGTTGTTGGCCCTCGCCGACGCCGCACCGTGGCAACTGTCGCCTTTTATCGTAACGTCGTCCGCCGCTATGACGGTAATCGACGCTTCGCTTCTGCCCCGTGCTTCGAGGTAACCCGTGGTTATATCGCCGCCGGTTGATTTAATCCGTATGCTTGTCTGGTTCTGTGTGGGGCTGCCCGCCTCAAGCCCGCCTTTGGCGATGACGTTCTCGCCGGCCTCAACGTCTATGAAGCTGTCGGCCGATACGTGATTCAGTGTAACGTCCCTCGTTGCTTCGGCTCTCAGCGATTCAATCCCCTTCAAAGCGACCGAGAAAATATCGCCCGCCGCGAGGATTACCGCCGGCCCCTGACCTGCATCGCTGCACTTGATTCCTACCTTGTCGCCGGTAATTTCGCCGTTATTCGTTACGGTCTGTTCTGCGGGATTACTCACTGTCGTCTCGACCACGACGGGGCTGCCTTCCTGGCCGAGATATACGCTATCGCCCGCCGCCATAATGACCAGTCCGCCCGGGCTTCTTATTGTCCCCGCGTTAAGGACCGACTTTCCTATCAGGGCCACCTGCTCGCCGACGATTTCGCCCTTATTGATTACCGAGCCGTCGCCGCCGCTGAACCGTAACACGCCGTTCATAAAATCGCCGTCGGTTATATTCATTGCCGACGCGGTAAGTTTGAAGGCGTTAATAAAGGCCGTCGGCCCGAATACTATGCCGTGAGGATTAACAATTATAATATGCCCCTTATTGGCCAGCAGTGACCCGTCAAAGTGTGTCGTCCCTCCTTCGACGACCCTGTTAAGCACGGTAAAACAACCTGACGTCCTGCTGAATTGCAGCGTCTCGCATTTTGACGTGTCCAGGCTGTCCCAGTTTATGATAGTTCTCCTGCTGCCTACCGCTACGTTTGTTGTGTTGCCGGATTGGGTTACCGAGGCCGTGCCCGCCGCCACCTCCGCTCCCGTCGGCGTAGCGTTCACCATTGAACGCTGCATCGGCCCGAAAGACAGCATCATATAAATTAGAACATAACTTAAAGCTTGTCTAAGCTGCAATTTTTTCCAACGCCTCCTCAGAAATCTCATTTTTCTACCCCTTACCTAAAAACTTAAAAACTAACATCTTGTTTTTCTTCCCTCTGCCCCAGTGAACCCCACTTCAGAATGGTGCTTACATTATAAGTATTTTACCCATTTTAACATTTCCTGTCAAGCTAAAACCACTAATCTCGTTTATTTGTTGTATTTTACTGAGTTGCTGCAATTCCTTTTGCATAGCAACGTCCTAAAATAATCTCACCTATTCAAAACCAATCCCCGAATTAAATCAAGGGGGAAAAATTACGAGGATTTACATTGAATTTAGAATGCTGAATATAAAATTCTCAATTCTCAACTCTAAATTCTAAATTATAAATCGAAATGGGCAGGGCCGGAGTTGAACCGGCGACACGCGGATTTTCAGTCCGCTGCTCTACCACCTGAGCTACCTACCCGTAAATTCAAATTCTAACCACTGATTCCACAGATTTATACCGATTTTATTTTCCCTTTATCTGCGTAATCTGTGGTTCGAATTTATCACAAATGCACTACTTTGCAAGAAAATTTACAAAAGATTGCCCCCAAAAGGCACATAAAGGCACAAGATAAAAATTGTAGGGCGGGTTTATCCCGCCAAAACTATACTACTCTGACCAAGGTGATTCATTCAGCCAATGGCCGCAGAAAATAGCCAAGTCGTCTATGTCAACATCACAGTCCTCGTCCAAGCTTCTGTCGGCATCGAACAATTGCCAGGATTCCGCGAGCAGGCCAAAATCGATGAAATCAACACTGTTATTAAAGTCAAAATCCGGGTTAGAACGATATGACAGCCATTCATCGCAGAATTTAGCAAGGTCGTCTATATCGACGTCGCCGTCGGAATCAAAACTTTTGGCAGGGTCGTAGGTCAGCCAGGAATTCGCCCACAGGGCAAAATCGAGAAAATTCACGAGCCCGTCGTTATTGAAGTCAGAAAAAGAAATGCCGGCCTCATCAGCGCCGATATCGACTCTCCAAATACAATCGCCGTCGCCGTCTTTAATCCTGGGGTCGCCGTCTATATCGACCACATCAAAATCCATAAAACAGGGATCGCCCATATCAATACAAAGCGATTCAGGCCTCAAATGAAAATCATTCGCGTCAGGATTAAGAAAACAGGGGTCGCCATTGGGGTTCAGCCATGAATAGGTTGCACTACAACCATATAGGTCGCCTGATGGATTGCCCCAAATAATTGAACTTGTGATTACAGAAATCGTTCCATAATAACGGTATATACCATAATTATTATTCCCGACAATCGTATTATTACGTATCGTTGTTGAGCCAGGATTATCTAAATATATACCATAACTGTTATCATAAATCCAATTATTCGTAATGAATGAGCTAGAGCCATTTAAGGCATAAACACCAACGGCATTCCCGGAAATCAAACACTCTGTAATAATAAGCGAATAAGTTGAAGTGGACCTGTTATGTTCTATGCCATAATTCGAATTGTTGTTTATAATGCACCTTTTGATTATCGATCCTGGAATATCAACTCTATAATTAAGGTCAAATTCTATCCCTTTCTTGCCATTATATTGAATATTGCAATCTGAAACACTAAAACTCGACTCTTTTGAAATTATTCCACTTGAGCTATTATTAATAATGAAACAGTTAGTAACTGAGAAATTTGCATTAAATGCGTATATTCCGATCCCTGTATTATCTAATAAGCAATTTGAAACAGTCATATATGCATTTTCAATTTTTACTGCCGAAGAAGGAGCACTTACTGCTTTTTTAATTGTGAAACCATCAAGAATGTTGTTTTGACTAAATCCTGAAGCAGTAACGACATAATATGAAGAAACACCTTCTCCCCTAAGAATTGTTTCATTGTTTGGGTCAATAAGATTACGTTGAGAAATAGAGATCTCGTTCCCTTTGAAATGACCATATAAAGGAATATTATCAATTAACTTGAACGTTAGGGAATCTTGATATTGGACAGACGTTTTATACATTCCCGAGGCAACCCAGATTTCAGAACCGCCACCACAACTCGCTCTTTCCAGCGCATCCTGTAAATCAAGATATGCGTCTTTCCATGACATTCCTGTATTTCGTCCGTTCATTCTGTTGCAATCAACGTAAATAATCCCGGGATTCCAGCAACAAACAGCCGTTTCTAACTTAGTAAACGTATATATAAAATCGCCTTTTAACTCACACAAATTTGTAATCAAGCTATTGGGCTCCGCGAGGTTATTAACAAAAACATTGATAAAAAATATTCCATTGTAATCTGGAGGAAGAGTTCCGAGATTCCAAGTTAAAGTTTTGTCAACCTCATTATATTCACCTGTAGGTGATGACGAATTATAATCAACTTCTATTGGAAGATAATCAATAAGCCGAATGTTGTTATCTCCGAGTCCGTTATAATTGAATGTGATCGTGTAATTTATTTCGCGACCCGGAGAAACACAATCACTATCATTGATATCATCTATTTTGTTTAAATATAGATTGCCACAATGCTCATTATTATCGATGACAATCGAATAGTTCGATAAAGCTCCTTCTCCTCCATGCACAAAGAAAGTGGCCGGCTCGAAGCCATTCGGAGCAGGATAAACATCTCTCCAATAATCAATACTTACATATTGCGGTCCACACATATACGGACTGGCTTCGTTCAGGTCACAAGGGTCGTCCGGCTCAACTGTATTATAATAAAGCTGAAAACCAAATCCCGCGCGGACAAAAAGTCCGTCAAATGTTCCGGGACTCATATTACTCATCGGAAAGGCCTTACCAACATTCGTATCTTGAGCCAGTTTCCAATATCGAGTGTTCTTTGGATAATAACAGGGATTAAAAACTTTTTCATACCATTCCATTGGCGTGCAAAGTTTCTCACGTAAAATAACATCCGAAGTTACCAACGACCAGTTGGGGTCGTCGGGAGTTGTTTCTATCAAGCCGGTAATAGATTTCGTGCGAACATTTTTCGACGCTGTTATAGCGGGGGACGCCGGGGTTATCGGAAAATCATTAGCTTTTACTTCAACTGCGGTGGAAATTGTTGAAATAATGAGGGACAGGGACAGGATGAGGGAGTGTTGGCGTGCCATTTTTGGGTTCCTTAAATAAAAGCTTGTAAATTGTTTTTTCCAACAGAAAGCACGTAATTTTAGCACAAATCCGACGTGAAACAAAGTGCTTTTTTCTATTAAAACGAAACTGCCGCGGGGCCCTTCTACCCCGCGGCAGCAAAAATCAGTGTAATCCGTGTTTTTTAGTCAGCGAAGTTAAACACGTCGTCACTTGTTCCGTACAGGCCGTCCCAGCCGGCAGACATAAGAATGTAAGTGTCCTCATTATGCGGCTTTGGTGTGGTGGTTGCTTTTGGATTAGTAATTTCTCTATAGAACAGCAATTGCCCCGGTTGCTGGGGCGGCACAGGCGTCAAAGACATCGGATGTTCGGTTATTCTTCCTCCCGCAGGTTCCCACGGGCAACCGAGCGCTGTGATTGCATAGTTGTCATCAAAGTTATAAATGTTAGTGTTGGGATTTGCAGCATTTGGTATTGTAAGGGTATCATGACCGAGTCTAGCTGGGTCGGCCTTATAATAAAGAACAGGCATACCAACCTTTTGACCTGATTTTCTGTCGCATCCTGGCGGTGTTGAACTGTCGCTTCCTCCTTTTACGTCGGCTCGAAGGAAAACATCGCCTATGACAGAATTTGGATAGTCATACATCGTATTCTTAAAACTAACACCTGGATTGTAAAAACTTACGCCGGTAGTTATAGTCCAGCCGTACATATATTGAAGAGGAGTTGCTCTTATGTTTTCGGAACCGACATACTTGACTCTTTCGCGTAAACTCGCAGCCAAGTCGAGACGAGGTGCGAGGGCACCAATATAAAGAGTCGGTGGAGCTTCCACACATTGAAATTCATTAAAAAGATATGTGGTTGGCTGGTATGCATTGAAGTTTGATGATGGATGATAGCCCATCCCATCCTGTCCTAATAATGCTTCACAAAGTTTCATTGCGCCGCAGTAAAGAGTACTGTTAGCATCAATAGTGCTCGAATCGGGGTATGTATCCCGGTGGTCATTGCGAAATAACTCAAGCCCTTTGCTTATTTCGCTAAACTGGCCATGTTGAGTAACGACCTTGGCGAACCTGCGGACCGTGTTTAGGGCCGGAACGAGGACACTTATCAGGATAATGATAATGCTCATAACCGTGAGCAGTTCGATAATGGTAAAGCCCTTCTTTTTGATTTCTCTAAACATCATTTTTCTCCTTTATATTATGCCTTAGTCATCAAAAAACACTACCGCCGCTATAATACTAATATACCTTATAGGACCGCTCCTGTCAAGGTTTTTCAACACGCGATTACCCGTTTTGGCACGGGATATGCGGAAATACCCCCTTGAACTTGTTTAACGCGGTTTTTTGAAGGATTAACCATACAAGAACAAGGAGGCGTAAAAATGTTCCGCAAAGATTTTATCCTGCACAAGACAACAACTTTACTCTCGGAATACCTAAATCCCATTATAGTCAAAACAGACAAGCCCAGACAGAAGTTTCTTCACCAGGCCACAGCCGCGATACTGTTGTCGGGCCGCCTTATCGTCAAGGCAGCCCTTACAGCGGCGGTTAGTAAATCCATCGGGGCGGGCAGAACACGAGTCAAACAAACCCTCGTTTGCCTGCGTATAGCATTGGTTTATATGGGACTTATCGGGCTGTGCTTCCTTTTCTTCGGCCAATATCTTATGCGTATGTGGTCGTCTGACGATAAAGTAATCCAGACAGGCGCCGGCATTTTAGTTCTGGCGGTAGTTTACCAGCTTTTTTACGCATCGAGGACGGTTTACAGCGGGGCGTTGCGAGGCGCAGGCGATACCTTATGGCTGGCCATAACAAGCGGATTCGGCGCGGCGGGCGTTCCCGGACTGGGGTCATTTGGTTCGTGGACGGCGGCAACGTTGAGTATTATCATAATCGGGTTTGCCAATCGCGTCAGGTTCAAAAACAACAGGTGGAAACATATCAACCTTTTTGAGCGTAAAGCGATTGTGGCCGAAATTGGCGTTCAGTAATCAGGGAATCGTGGTTTTATGAAAAAGGTCATATTACTTATAACGGTTACAATAACCGCATCGTGTTTTGCCGAAGAGCCGCTGGCAAACGAGGACCTTCAGGGTTTATACGTTTATTCAATCGAGCAGGTATTGCGGCTGCCTCCCGAAGAGATTGACGTCGGGATAGCGGCGCTGATTATTTCGGAATCGTGGAGCGAGGTTGTTGCGGGCAGGCGTTACCAGCAGCAGTTAGACGACTGGGCGTATGAAATCCGTGACCTGCTTAAAGTAAAAAAAATCCCCGTGGGCATGGGCGCCATACCCGTAATCAACACTTACCTGTATGACGAGCTGAAATTTAAAACCATCGACAGGGCCGACGACCCGCACGATTTGTTTTTACACACGGTAATGGACAGGCGCAGGGGTTACTGCCTGAGCTTGTCGATAGTTTACCTGGCGATAGGCGAACGGCTGGGGCTGCCTTTATACGGCGTCGTGGCGCCGGGGCATTTTTTCGTAAGATACGACGACGGGCAGACGCGATTCAACATCGAAGCAACGCATCAAGGCGTCTCGCCGACGGATGACTATTATATTAAAACCTTTAACGTTCCCGCAGGCGATACGCTGTATATGACCAACCTCAACAAGCTCCAGACGCTGGGCTGTTTCTGCAACAACCTCGGCAACGTTTACAAGGAAGTCGCCAATTACGACCAGGCAATGCAGGCCCTTAAATGCGCGGTATATATAAACCCGACGCTGGCCGAATCGAGAGCGAACCTCGGGGGTATCTACCTGGTGAAAAACCGGCCTGATGACGCAATACCCGAGTTCCAGGCGGCGATACGAATCAATCCAAATAACGGCAGGACCCACTACGGCCTGGGCAACGCCTACTACATGCGCGACTGGCTGAATGACGCGGTATCCGAATATACAATCACAACCCGTTACGAACCGAATTTTGTCGATGCTTATCGAAATCTCTCTCTGACGTATCGACGGCTCGACCGGCTGCCTGAAGCGAAGGCAACGACAATCCAGGCGCTTGTTTACGAGCCGAAAAATCCTCACCTTTACTTCGACCTTGCCGAGGTATATGCGCAATCAGATGACTACAATGAAGCGATAACTCGATATGAAAAGGCGATAAAGCTAAAGCCCGACTTTGCAGAAGCGTACGCGGGCATCGGCCGGTGTTATCTGAAGAACTCTCAACCCGACAAGGCAATAAAATCCTGTCTCAAGTCGCTTCAGTTGCGACCCGAAACGCCGTCCGCCCTTGAATGTCTCGGCACCGCATACTTTGCCAAAGGCAACTACGACTCGGCGATAGAACAATATCTCAAGGCAATCAACATCGAGGCAAGCGCAAATCTTTACCGCAACCTCGGGGCCTGTTATTTCAATAAAGGTAATTTCGAGCAGGCATACGCCGGCTACTCGAAGGCCGTTGAGCTTGACCCGAAAATGGCCGATGCACACTATCAGTTAGCCATAATCCATTACAAGCTGCGAAATTATGATGAGGCGCTCAAGCATATAAAAACCTCGCAGGAGCTTGGGGCAGCCGTTGATCCCAACCTTGTCAAGTCCATTGAGAACAGACAGTGATTTGAGCAGTTTGACGTTTCTTTATTTTTCCCCGTATAAATGTAAATCACAGACACAAGTAAAATATCTTTGCAATTCCCTCAAAAAATGGTATAAGCCCCTTAGCGAGAAACGACTTCTTAAGAACGGGACAGCGGTTTTAAGGCAACTGAAAACGTTTGTTTGTTAACATATCAAAAATACTTGAAAGGAAACAGTATGAAATGGCTGCAGGAGTTCAAGGCATTTGCGGTAAGGGGCAACGTCGTGGATATGGCTGTAGGTATCGTAATAGGGGCGGCGTTCGGGAAAATAGTTTCATCCGTCGTGGCTGACGTGATTATGCCGCCTATAGGGCTTCTTATAGGCGGTGTTAATTTTAGCAAACTCGTGATAACACTGAAGGCGGCGACACCGGCAATAGAAGCTATTGGCGAAAAAGCCGCGGTCGCCGCTAAAGCCGCGGTAACTATCAATTACGGCAATTTCATCCAGACCATCATTGACTTCGTCATCATCGCTTTCGCGATTTTTATGGTGGTCAAGGGAATCAACTCTCTGAAGAGAAAAGAGGCCGCCAAGCCATCAGCACCGCCTACACCGTCGGCTGAGGTTGTGCTGCTTACCGATATCCGCAATATTTTGCAAAAAAGCAGCTGAAAACAACTAATGAAGTTTTGTGTTGAAGGCCGTTTTTTCCTTGCATTTTTGGCTGGTTTTGGTAGATATTCAGAGCAAGAGACCAGCATAAAAAAGCGAACAATGGACAAATGTCCCGCAGGTGCTTGTCTATATTCACAATATCGGGCGGCGCCGTCGGGTCATGTAATTTATTAACGATTTCTGAAAGGGGAAAAAATGAACACCGTAATAAAAACTGGATTGTGCCTTCTGATAGCCGGATGCCTGTTCAGCGTTGCCGGCTGCAAAAAAAAGGGCACCCAAAGCACACCTCAAACACCAGCGGTTCAGGGAGATGAAACCAAAGCCGCAGTCGAAGTTAAAGCAGAAGCCGTTAAGGCAGAAACCGCCAAGTCAGACGTTGCGCAACCTGCAGCCGGGGCCATTGAAACCATACCTGTGGCTGACATTCAGGCAGAGGCCTCGAAAATGAACGTCGAGCAGCTTAAGGCCAAGGCAATGGAATACAAAGACGCCATTGTCGCCAAAAAGGCCGAGATAGAGAAAGTGGCCGCAAAATTAAAGGCAATCCCAATCGCTGAGCAAATGGGCGCAGAAGCCAAGTCGCTGCAAACCGACATCGCCACTCTCAATAAAGCTGTAACCGCACTGACCGAACGCTTCCAGGTTTACTACAACAAGCTCAAGGAAATGGGCGGCGACGTTTCTGGCCTGGAACTTTAAGATATAACTGCGGAGTTTTATAGAAACTACATAGTTTCCGTTGATAAAAAGGAACAAACTTTTCAAGGCCGTTAATTTATCTCAGCAAGAAATATAGTTTTTTGAAAGGAAGTCAAATGAGACGGACATTGAAAAAGTGTTATTGTTTTCTTCTGCTGATGTCGTTTTCGATTTTCAGTTGGGCAGCAAAGGCGGCCACCCAGGAGTCAGGCGCAGCGAAGACAACGACGACGCCGGGGATGGATATGGCGACAGTTCGCAACACCCTCGCGACTGTTGAAGAATTTCTGGCGACGAAAGGGATTGATTACGGGCTGAAGATTCTCGCGGCGATTGTAATTTTCCTTGTCGGAAAATGGCTGGCAAAAGTTCTAACAAATCTCATCGGCAAGGCGATGACCAAGGCCAAAATAGAGCCGACGCTTGTAAGTTTTGTGAAGAATGTTTGTTACGTCGGCTTAATAGTGTTTGTCGCCATAGCCGCTATGTCGGCGCTGGGGATTCAGACGGCGCAATTCATCGCCGTAATCGGCGCCGCGGGGCTTGCAGTAGGCCTTGCACTGCAGGGGTCGCTGTCTAATTTCGCGTCGGGGGTGCTTTTGATAATGTTTCAGCCGTTCAAAGTCGGGGATTTTGTGGAGCTGGCCGGCACAAAAGGAACGGTGCAGGCAATACACATATTCAACACCGTTCTCAACACCCTGGACAACATTCGCGTTACTATCCCAAACGCACAGGTTACCGGCGGCAGTATCTTGAATTATACAATCAACGGCTCAAGACGTGTTGACCTCGTTTTCGGCGTATCCTACGGCGACGATATTAACAAGGCCAAAAAGGTAATCGAAGGCGTATTGGCAACCGACAACAGAGTGCTAAAGGAACCCTCGCCGACGGTGGCGGTCCTTGCGCTTGCCGACAGCAGCGTTAATTTCGTGTGCAGGCCGTGGGTAAAGCCCAACGATTACTGGGACGTTTATTTTGACGTCACGGCAAAGGTAAAACTGGCGCTCGAGTCCAATGGCCTAACAATACCGTTCCCGCAAAGGGATGTTCATATGAAAAATGAAACCGCTTAAAAATAAAAGGAGTATTCAGTATGTTCAGAACGATTTTGACAGCGACAGTATTTTCTTGTCTTATGTGCTCAGGTCTCATTGCGGATGAAGTGTATCTTGTCAACGGCGACCGCGTAACTGGCAAGGTCAAGACATTGCAGGATGGTAAGCTTACGATTGATTCCGATTTGGCGGGAAAACTGACAATTGACCTTAACAACGTTTCAACTTTCAACACAACCGAGCCGGTTGAGATACAACTGACAGACGGAACCGCCTTCAAAAAACACATCAAAAAATCGCAAGCCGGCAAAATTGCCCTCGAAGGCGACCAGACCCTGAAAGACCAGGATTTTTCCGTTGCAGCGATTGCCGCTATCAATCCGCCGCCCAGAGAAATCCCAAAATGGCACGGCGAAGTATCAGGAGCTTGGGTAAGCACTCACGGCAACACGAACACCGACACACAAAGCTTGAGTGTCAAGTTAACCAAAAGGACGGAAAACGACCGGACGCTGTTGAGCACCGACTATATGCGAGGAAAACAGGAAGACCCTGATACCGGTGAAAAAGAAATTACACAGGACGAATGGAAAATGCGGGGTAAATACGACTACTTCTTCACAAAAAAGATGTTCGGATTCCTCGATGGCAGATACGAAAGGGACCGCATTGCCGAGCTTCGCAGAAGAGTGGTTGTCGGTGCGGGCGTCGGCTACCAGTGGGTCGAATCGGAACCCTTCAATTTCTCGACCGAAGCAGGTATCGCTTCACGATATGAAGCATATTACAACGACACCGACAGCAGCAGTGAAATCTCCGCGCAGCTTGGCTATCACCTCGATAAAAAAATAAACAAGACACTTACGTTCATAAACGACCTGACTTACTATCCGAGTTTGGAGAAATTTTCGGATTATTACCTGACAACCACGGCGGAGCTGCGGGCCAAAATAACCGAGCAGTTCTTTACGAATTTCAAAGTCGTGTTCGATTACGACGTAACGCCCGCCGAGGGCGCCGGAAGCACGGACGTGAAATATATTCTCGGCGTTGGCGCGACGTTCTGATGGGCCTTATAACACAATCGAGGGCTTGATTGGCAGAATAGATTGATAGAGCCGGAGAGAATAGTATTGCTGAACACTCGCCCCGTTAAGGGCCGCGGCAGATATATTCTTTACTGGATGCAGGCGGCCCAGCGGGCGGAATATAATCACGCCCTCGAGCTTGCCATACAGAAGGCAAACGAGCTTAATCAACCGGTTGTATTGATATTCGGACTGACGGATGATTACCCGGAGGCCAATTTTCGCCACTACAAATTTATGCTCGAAGGCCTTCGGGAAACCCAAAACGCCCTAAAAGAAAGAGATGTAAAACTTGTCATAAGGCGAAAATCGCCTGATTCAGCCGTTATCGAAGCGGCCAAAAAAGCATCAATTGTCATCGTTGACGCGGGACAGCTTCTTATTCAGAGGCAATGGCGGCAGGCAGTAGCACAAAAAATCGATTGCCCCTTATTCGAAGTCGAGACAAACCTGATTGTTCCGGTCGAGCAGGCTTCATTCAAGGAGGAATTCTCGGCGGGAACGTTTCGGCCGAGGATAACGGCCAAGCTCGATTATTACCTGAAAAAACCTCAACAGGTGAAACTGAAAATTAAATCAACGGCTTGTGACTTTGACAGTTTCGATATCAGAAACGTTGAAAAGGCACTCGGCAAACTGAAAATAGACAGAAGCGTAAAGATGGGGAAATTTGTCGGCGGCATAAAAAATGCTAAAAAGCTGCTCGCCGAATTCATTGATAAAAAACTGGACAGGTTTGCCGAAGAGCGCAACGACCCCAATGCGGATTGCATCTCTAATCTAAGCCCATACCTGCACTTCGGCCAGGTTTCGCCGATGAAAATTGCCATTGAAGTTCTTAAGACCGATAGTCCCGGCAAAGAGGCGTTTCTTGAGGAACTGATTGTCCGCAGAGAGTTGAGCCACAATTTTGTCCGGTTCAATCAGCGCTACGATGATTTCGACGCCCTGCCGGCATGGGCAAAACGCACGCTAAATTTTCACGCTCGGGATAAAAGGGAGTATAACTACACACTCCGTGAGTTTGAACTCGCCGAAACGCACGACCCATACTGGAATGCCGCGCAGAAGGAAATGGTCTTGACCGGCAAAATGCACGGCTATATGCGAATGTTCTGGGGTAAAAAGATTCTCGAGTGGAGTAAAAATCCGCAACAGGCGTTTAAGACCGCACTGTATCTAAACAATAAATACGAGCTTGATGGACGGGACGCTGACGGTTTTGCCGGCGTTGCGTGGTGCTTTGGCAAACACGACCGGGCCTGGTCTGAGAGACCGGTTTTTGGTAAAATCCGCTATATGAATGCTGCTGGCCTGAAAAGAAAGTTTGACGCAGACGCTTATGTGAGGAAAATAGAGGAGATGGGAAAGAAAGTTTCCTATGATACATAAAAAATCGATGGTATTCTGTTTGCTGCTTGTCAGTTCGACAGCTTGTGCACGGGCAGCCGAAGACAGCAATTCGATGTTTCTGCTGGGGCCCGGACTCGTGGTAAGTACCAAGCCCTACAGAGGAATATCGCCGAGCGTTTTACCGATACCGATGGTGAAATTCGTCAGTGGACGCTTTTACATTTCAGGAGCGGCCGCGGGATACCGGCTATTGGCTCATGATGGATTCTCGCTCGATATAATAGGCAAAACACGATTTGACGGTTACGACGCCGACGATAGCGGCCGGCTCAACGGAATGCACAACCGCAACGGGACTATCGATGCCGGCTGTGAATTGACGCTGACAGGCGAATGGGGAACGGTCTGGACCAGCGCTGTGACTGATACGCTCGGTCAGCATGACGGGCAGGAAATCAAGCTGGGCTATGCAAAGCCGTTTGTCTGCGAAAGGCTGACGGTATCGCCATCCACGGGCCTGATTTGGAAAAGCAATAACCTGGCGAACTATTATTACGGCATCCGAGCCGACGAGGCATGTGCCGGAAGACCTGTATATCACATCGGTGATTCTACAAACTTGTTTGTTGGTTTGCGGGTACAATATCATCCGGACGAGAGATGGACGCTGATGGCTGGAGCAACGTATCAATTTCTCGACAGCAAAATTCGCAAAAGCCCCATCGTTGATAACAGCTTTGTGATTTCATTTTTGGCGGGCACAATGTATAAATTTTGACGGCAATAATTAAAAATTTTTAGGGAGCAAAAAAATGAAGGCAAAAAAAATAATTGTAAATTTTGTTCTTATTCCGCTAGTCGTACTGCTGGCTGTCCTTGTGCTCGTTTTTTTCCTTATAGGCAACACCCTGATTAAAACAGGCATTGAAGCCGCTGGGTCAAAAACCTTAGGCGTTCCGGTTACTGTAAAAGATATAGACCTGTCAATTTTGCGCGGCCAGGTTAAAATAGAAGGCCTGGTAGTGAAAAATCCCGAGGGCTATGCCAACGAAACACTTCTGGAGCTTGGCCAAGGCACTGTTAAGCTTAATGTTGGTTCGCTTTTCAGTGATACTGTAAAAATAGAGCTTGTCGAGCTCGACGGGACAAAGCTGACGCTGGAACAAAAAGGACTGACCAATAACCTCAAGGAAATACTCAATAAACTGCCCAAAGAAGACAAGCCCGAGGAAAAACCAGCGGCAGAAAAAGAAGGTAAAAACCTTAATATTACCAAGCTTGAGATTACAAATACAAACGTCAAGGTCAAACTGCTTCCCATTCCCGGCAAGGCCGATACGCTCAGTATGAACCTCGACACGATAACTATGACCGACCTCGGAACCGATAAAAAGCTCAAAATAGGAACGCTCATAGCCAAGGTCTTTGGGGCGTTGGCCGCCGGTATCGCCAAACAAGGCGTCGGCCTGTTGCCCGATGATATGGTTAAAGGAATCGGCTCGGCTATCGGCACGACCGTAGAAATCGGCAAGACCGCTGTGCAGGGAGGCCAAAAAGCGCTCGAAAAAACGGCCGATGTCGGCAAGGGTGTAATCGACGGTTTTACCGGGCTTCTCGGAGGTAAAAAAGAAGACCCGAACAAACCGAAACCGCCGGAAAAATAAGGATTACAAATTTTTCAACAACACGTTCCCAGGCGATTTTTCCAATGCCTCGCTGAACTGCTTCATGCAATCGGCGAGTTTGTCAAATTCGCCAAACGGTGCAATCGGTATGTCGGAAGTGCCTCGTTTTTCGAGGTGGTCGATTACGAATTTCACGGTGATTTTATCGATATCGATGGCCGGCTGATAGGCAAGCTCCTTGTCCTGGCCGTTTCTTACCTCCGACAATACCCCCGACTCTGCCAGCTCATATAAAAGCTGCCTGACCAAGCGAATCGGTATTTCCAGCTCCTGTGAAAGCCGGGAAGGGTCGCTGGGTTTTTCACCGTCACGGAATCTCTTTACAAGTCGCTGCGTAATAAGCAATGACAGGAGCATCTTGAAGGACAGGCTGACGGAAAGGCAGTCCGGCTCGAACTCATACGTCTCGACGTTTTGATGCGCAAACGACACCTCGGCGCCGAACAGGACTATAAGCCAGCTTGTTTGCAGCCAGATTAAAAACAAAGGCAGGGCCGCGAAGCTGCCGTAAATCGCCCCGTACTTGGCAACGCCGATTTGAAAGGTTATATAAGCCCACTGAACAAGCTGAAAAATCGTGCCCGCCACGATGCCGCCAATAAGTGCGGACGTGAACTTTACCTTGGTATTTGGCATAAACATAAAGATAAATGTGAAGGCAACCCAAAGGGTGCAATAGGGAAACAGCTTAAACAGAAGCCAAAAAGCCGGTCCAAAATTCTGCAGGAACGGAAATTTTTCGGTCATAGTTTGAATCTGACTGCTTATGAAAACGTTCATACTTCCGGCCAGGACCAGCAGGATGGGGCAGACAAGTATTATGGACAGATAATCACCGAACTTTCTCCCAAAGCCACGCGGCTTTACGACTCCCCAGATATCATTGAACGAGTTTTCAACGTGACTCAGAACTTTGATAATAGCCCAGAATAAAAAGGCAACACCGATACCAGCGATAACCCCTCCGCTTGTATTGTCAAGGAGGGAGTTGGCAAAATCGATGACTTTCGTAATAACTTCCTGCTGCCCCTGCATTCTCGCCAAAAGCTGCGTCTCAACCTGTTTCTGCAGGCCGAATCCCTTGGCTATCCCGAACATCAGGGCGACAATAGGCACTATCGAAAGCAGGGTATAAAAAGTGAGCGCCGAGGCTCTGAACATACACTTGTTTTCGTCGAAGCCGCGGAAGGCAACGGCTATTATTCGTAAAATGCGGATAAGAAACCATTTGCTCCTCGAATGGTCTTTCGAGCGCAATCGCCATAAGTCGGTTTTCAGAAAATTCATCATTTTTTTAAGCATAACATTCCCTTTCTCTACTTATAAACTCAGTTCGTGCATAATATACCCTATGCAGCCACAGTTTGCAATTTTCGTATTTGAAAGGCGGCCGATTTGTTGTTAGAATCACCGGTTCTTTTAAGGCCCCTGAATATGGGACAAAAAATAGACAAACACAGGATGAAAAACGGTATGGTGCTGCTCGGCGAGCGGATGGATAACGTTGAGTCGGTGGCGTTTGGTTTTATGCTGCCGGCAGGCGCAGCCGTTATGCCTGAGGGCTGTTGCGGGGCCGCCAACGTGATAACCGACTGGATATTCAGGGGGGCGGGGGATAAGGACAACAGGCAATTGGGCGACGCCCTCGACGGGCTGGGGCTTCAGCGTTCTGGCGGTGTCGATACCGCCCATATAACAATCGGTGCGGCCCTGGAGGCCGGTAACCTGTCAGCGGCGATTGAATTATACGGCGATATTATTCTGAAACCCAGGTTAACCGACGGGCAGTTCACCCCGGCAAAGCAGCTCGTAATCGACGGCGTCAAAGGGCTTGATGACCACCCCCGGCAAAAAGTGATGATAAAACTTCGCGAACGGTTTTATCCTCAACCCCTCGGCAGAAGCACCGTGGGTGAAATCGGCCAGCTTGAGAAACTGACGCCTGAGCTTACCAGAAAACTTGCGGCGAACAATTTCAATCCTTCGCGTATGATTTTTACGGTCGCCGGAAAATATGATTTCACCGCAGTTAAAAAACAGATTGAAGGCCTCTTCGGCAAAGCCGGCAAAAAGACCGCAAAGACATTGAGAATCGGCCCGAAGGGCGGGAAATACAAGCATATTCAAAACGAAGGCGCCCAGGTTCATATCGGCCTGATGACGCCGACGGTCAAAATCACGGACAAGGATTACTATAACGTTCGCGTTGCGGTGGGAATGCTTTCGGGCGGAATGGGGGCACGGCTGTTTACCGAGGTAAGGGAAAAACGCGGGCTTTGCTACGCGGTCGGGGCGCAGTATCACGCCTTGAAAGAGGCGGCAGGCATCGCCTGTTACGCGGGAACAACGCCGGATAAGGCGCAGCAGACCTTCGACGTGATAATCAATGAATTTAATCGACTGGCCGACGGCATCAGCGAAGAAGAACTCCAGCGGGCTAAGGTCGGCCTGAAATCATCGCTGATTCTGCAGAGCGAATCATCAAGCAGCAGGGCCGGGGCGATTGCAACTGATTTTTATATGCTCGGCAGGGTTCGGACCCTCGATGAAATCAAAAATGAAATCAATAAAACGAGTGTGGATTCGGTATTGAATTGCCTGCGCAAAAACAGATTCAAGGATTTTACGGTCGTAACAATAGGCCCCAAAGAGATAAAAGTCGGATAGTAGCGGTATGGAATTCAAGGTTAACAAGCTGAAAAACGGCCTGACGGTCATAGGCGAGGTGAATAAAAGCGCCAAATCGTCGGCTGTCGGTTTTTTCGTCAGAACGGGCGCACGCGACGAAAATCCCCAAATAAACGGGGTGTCGCATTTTCTCGAACATATGGTCTTTAAGGGCACCGTTAAGCTCAGCCCATTCGAGGTAAACGAGGCATTCGACAGGACCGGCGCTCAATACAACGCCTTTACCAGCGAGGAGAACACCATTTTTTGGGCTGCGCTTTTGCCGGAATACCTCGTGGAAATAACCAAACTCTGGATTGAAATGATGAGACCTGCCTTACGAACAGAGGACTTCAATATCGAAAAGCAGGTCATCAAAGAAGAAATCGCTATGTATAAGGACCAGCCCAGCTACGATGTGCTTGACAGGTGCAGGACGCTTTACTTCGGCGGTCATCCCTGCGGCAACAGCGTTTTAGGCAGCGTTCAAAGTATCGAAGCGTTGACCGCCGAACAGATGCGGGAATATTTCACGAGCAGATACGCCCCGAATAATATGATTGCGGCTTTCGCAGGCAACTTCGACTGGGACGAGATTCGCAACGTAATCGAAACCGGCTGCGCCGCCTGGGAAAGCCGGGACATCGACAGAAAACTCTCTGATACTCGCGGCACACGCGCCAAAGAACGTCTCGAAAAAGCCAACCTCGCCCGCGAGCATATTTGCTTGATAAGCCCGTCTGTAAGCGCACAGGACACACAACGGTTCGCGGCGTCGCTTTTGAGTATGATTATCGGCGACAGCGTCGGCTCGCGGTTTTTCTGGGAGCTTGTCGATAAGGCAATAGTCGAAACCGCCTCGATGGAATATTCCCCGATGGACGGTGCCGGCGCGAATTTTACCTACATTCGATGCAGCAGCGAAAACGCGAACAAGGCAATGGAAATAGTCGGCAGGATATTCGCGGAAGCGACGAAGGCAGGCGTGACTGAAAACGAGCTGAAAATGGCAAAAAATAAGGTTTTAAGCGCGCTTGTGATAAAAAATGAGCTGCCGATGGGCCGGCTGGTCGATTTGGGCTTCAATTGGACTTACCTGCGCCAGTATCGCACAATTGAGCAGGATGTCTCCTCGATAAAAGCCGTTGCCGTCGCCGATATTAACGCCCTCATAAAAGAATACCCCTTAAGCGAATTCGCACAATTCTCACTGGCTCCTGCCAAAAACGGCTAAAAAACTTGTCTTTTGCAGGGCCGGCTAAAGCAAACCAAACTCTTTTTTACAGCAATTGAGCCGAAAACCAAAAATCACTGGTTAAGTCGCCCTCGAAAGAGGCCGAAGAGGAACTGAGTGAATAATCAGCTTGATTGATTCCTGCGAGGGCCTGCATGGAGGGCAGGCCCTCATTTTTTCCCCCGCAAAAACCATCAGCGATTCCATTTCAATTAACTTGAATCTTGTCCATGTGAGTGTTAAAATAGATAAGCTGACCACCCGGTTGGATGAAAAATGACTGAGAAGGATAATATTCTGCGAGCGTGGGACGTTATACCAAATCGGCCCAGTGAACCAGCCGTTGGCGAAGATGAATCGCTGAGCGATATCCCCCAGTTCAACCTGGCTGATGACATTATGGCCGAGCAGCGCCGGCTGACGGCGGCCCGCAGGCAGAGACCATCGACAGAAGACAGAGGACAGAGGACGGAAGAAAAACAACCGTCTTTCGCACAATCTTTTACATCTCAGTGGGACCCGGTCATTGCGGACATCGTAGCGAGGGATATTGAACGGCTCTGCAAAGGCGATTTTTGAGAAGTTTTGAGTCATAAGTGTTGAGTTTTAAGCTGTTTTTAACCAAATACTACTCAAAACCTGTATGAAGGGGAGAAGTTATGAAGCACACTTACACGTTTTGCAGGGATTGTAAATGGTGGAATCGGCTCTCGGAACAGAACGCCGGGATTCATAAGGGTGAATGCCGCAGATACCCGCCAATGGTATTTTTCACCGGCCTTGTTTACCATACGTTTTGTGAGGCATCCAAACGGGGCTTCCCGGTTACCGCCGATGATTGCTGGTGCGGAGAGGCGCATTTCTGACCCAGCACCTGTTTTGAGGAATCGGCTTTCGCGGCCTTCTTTAGGTTCTTTGACGAAACGGACCCTCGATTGTAACAGAAGCTGTTTTTCTCAAAATAGGTGCTGGGCAAAATTCTTACAAAAACCAGTTGCAGGGCTTGAAAAAAAGTGCATAATTCCGGATTTGAAATCTAATCTGATATGCTGTTTTGAAAGGTAATAGATGGGTTCGGTATTAGAAGCACTAATAAAGCTTCAAAGTGTTGAGAACCGCCTCAGGGCGGCCAAAGCCAAGCTCGCCAGATGCAGAAGAAACGTCATCATACAGGAAAATCAGATTAGAACCCTTCAAAACGCGCTCGAAGCCAAAAAAGAGGAAGTTCAGCTAACGACTATCCAGTCGGACCGTCTCGAGCTGGAGCTTAAAACAAGAGACGAGGATATTACAAAGCTAAGGGCGTCATTGAATTCAGCAAGGACAAACAAGGAATACGCCGCGGTTTTAACGCAGCTAAATACAACGCGGGCGGACAACTCGAAGATTGAGTCGCAAATCCTGGATCTGATGAAGAATATCGAGGTTGACCAGGCGGAATGTCAGAAGCTTCAGCAGCAGATAGATGAGCAAAAGGCAAAGCTCGAACAGGTCCGTAAAGAATCAGAGCAGTCAGCGACAAAACACCAGGCCGAAATAGACCAGATTCAATGTGAGTGGGACGAGGCGGCGA
The DNA here is from genome assembly GCA_016932095.1 of Sedimentisphaerales bacterium. Taxonomy (GTDB): domain Bacteria; phylum Planctomycetota; class Phycisphaerae; order Sedimentisphaerales; family Anaerobacaceae; genus Fen-1362. The sequence goes on along the minus strand of JAFGDN010000089.1, from coordinate 76,832 downwards.
AGGCCGTGCCCGGGGAATTGCTGGAGATTTTCAGGAGGGTCGCTGAAACGTATGACGGCGAGGCAGTCGCGACCATCGAGCAGTACGAAGAGAAAACCGGTGCCTATTCCTGCGGCGGCTGCTTTATGAGCGTTACTGCCGAAAGCGTCAATATGCTTATGACCAGAGATGAGGTCATCCGCTGCCCCAGCTGCTCGAGAATACTTGTGCTGGGAAAGACCCCGGAATAAAAGGAACATCCACCGGAACCGGAGGCGATACATTGGACGAGAAGATAATCGCTTATATCGACGGGGGCAGCAGAGGGAATCCAGGCCCCGCCGCCTGCGCTTTTGTGCTGAACGACCTCCGGTACAATCAATTAAGAGCTTGCGCATTTTTTATCGGGGATACGACAAACAACACAGCCGAATATACCGCCCTTCTAAAGGCCCTTGATGAGGCCAAATCGCTCGGGGCACGCCAAATAGACGTTTACAGCGACAGCGAATTATTGGTCAAACAGCTCAACGGCCAATACAAGGTAAAAAGCGACCAGATAAGACCGCTCTACGCCATGGCCCTTGAAACGCTTAGTGAATTTAAAAGCTGGCAGGTCAGGCATATCCCGAGAGAGAAAAACAAGCAGGCCGACGCCCTTGTAAACCGCGCCCTCGACCTCGAAAGGGATATCGAAGAGACGCCAAAGTCAGTAAAAAAAACAAAGCCGATTCGCCTTGGCGTTCTCATAAGTGGCGGCGGCACCACGCTGATAAATATAGTCGGTTGGATAAATAGGGGAACCCTTAACGCTGAAGTGGTCGTCGTAATAAGCTCACGCTCGTCGGTAGCCGGAGTCGAAAAGGCATCGGCCGCGGGGCTGAACGTGATTATTATCCGCACCAAAGACCATCCCGATATTGACGATTTCAGCAAATCTATCGAACAGGAGCTTATGGCCGTCAATGTTGACCTTGTTGTGCAGGGCGGGTGGCTATGCCTCTGGAAGATACCTCCCTGCTACGAGAATAAAGTTATGAATATACACCCCGCGCTCCTACCGAGTTTTGGGGGCAAAGGAATGTGGGGGCATCACGTTCACGAGGCGGTCTTGAAAGCCGGCTGCAAGGTCAGCGGCTGCACCGTCCATTTTTGCAACAACGAATACGACAGCGGCCCAATTATTGTTCAGCGATGCTGCCCCGTGAAAGACGACGACACAGCAGAAACACTGGCGGCGAGGGTCTTCGAGCAGGAATGTATCGCGTATCCCGAGGCAATTCGACTGTTTGCCGAAGGCAGATTGACCGTTAAAGAGGGTAAAGTTAAAATAAACCCTGCCCCACGCCCCTGAAACCTGGTAATCCGATAACCCGATAACCTGGCTTATGAACAAGCAGCAGCGACGAATATTAACTAATTTTGCGGTTGTGATTGCACTAACTATCACCGCGGCCTTCGGAATGGTAGAGCTGAAAAACTTGGTCAACCGTTCAGAAGCGATGCGGGCGATGGAACAGCTTGCAACAATAGTTCGTGATTATAAACAAAAGAACGGCTCAGTGCCGCCTGAGACGTATGTGGCCGGCCTGAAGGAAAAACTCGAGGGGCAGGTGAGAATGGGCGACCTGCACTACAGGGCAAGATGGATAGAGTTCGGCTCGCCGCCGGATACTATACTTGCCTATGTAAAAAAGGATTACCATTCGATATTTTTTCACCCCGGGGCGATTGTGCTTCGATTTGACGGCCGAGTTGAGTGGATTGAAAAACATGCCTTCGAAAAATCGCTGGCCCTCCAGCAAACTCCACTGGAATTGCAAATGACCCCAACTGCCCGGCATTAGAATAGCCGGACACAATGCCATTGATGTGAGATGTTAGAATCAAACGGCCGCTTTTTCGCTCTTTGCCGGCAAAGGCGCCTCGAGACCCTCGAGCTTCAAGTGCTCTTCATCCTGCACATCGATTTTAACGATTTGTTTGCCTTTGAACTCGCTCCGCAGCATCGCCTCTGAGAGGGGGTCTTCGATATAGTGCTCGATGGCCCTTCTGAGAGGTCGAGCGCCGAATTCGGGATTGTAGCCCTTCTCAATGAGGAATTCCTTTGCCCCGTTTGTAAGCTCAAGTTTTAAGCCGTGCTCTGTCAGGCGTTTAAACACCTTGGCAAGCTCGTATTCGACTATCGTCTGCAGGTTTTCCTTTGACAGCGGCTTGAAAACGATTATGTCATCGACACGGTTGAGGAACTCAGGCCTGAAGTGGCGTTCGACCTCTTTGTGCAGCGTATCTCTCATTTTCTCGTAGTTGGCCTCGGCGGTCTTTTTTCCGAAACCGAAACCGGAGCTGTTTTTGATAAGCTCAGCACCGATGTTGCTGGTCATAATGACGACAACGTTTTTGAAGTCGATGATTCTGCCGAAGCTGTCGGTAAGCCGGCCCTCATCCATAATCTGCAACAGGATGTTGTAAACATCGGGATGTGCTTTTTCGATTTCATCCAGCAAAAGGACGGCGTATGGTCTTCGCCTGATGCGTTCGGTGAGCTGGCCGCCTTCTTCATAGCCGACGTAACCCGGCGGAGCGCCAACCAGCCGGCTGACGTTGTGCTTCTCCATAAACTCGCTCATATCCAGCCGGATAAGGGCGTTGCGGTCGCTGAACATAAATTCTGCCAGCGCCTGCGCCAAGAGCGTTTTGCCCACACCGCTGGGGCCTAAAAAGATAAAGCAGCCCATAGGCCGGTTGGGGTCTTTCATTCCGCTTCTTGAGCGGCGCACCGCCTTTGCTACTGCTGATATCGCGTCATCCTGTGAAACGACCTGCTTGTGTATCTCGGCTTCAAGCTCAAGCAGCCGCTGGGTCTCTTTCTTTTCGAGGCGGGTCAGCGGCACGCCGGTCATATTGCTTACAACCTCCGCGATGATTTCTGCATCAACGAGGCCCGTCGCCTCCTTGTTCTCCTCGTACCATTTTTTCTGCATCTGTGCTTTGTCGTTAAGCATCTGCTGTGCCTCGTCCCTTAGCGACGCCGCCCGCTCATAGTCGGCGCTTCTGACGGCCTCATCTTTTTCGTGCTGGAGCTTTTCTATTTTTTCCTCAAGCTCGGTCAAATCGGGCGGCGGTGTCATATTTTTCAGCCGGACCCGGGCGCCTGCCTCATCGACAACGTCGATTGCCTTGTCGGGAAGGCATCTGCCGGTGATGTATCGGGTCGAAAGCTCAACCGCCTGGAAGAGCGCTTCATCGGTGAATCTGACCCTGTGATGCGCTTCGTAGCGGTCCTGCAGTCCTCGCAGTATGTCCAGCGTCTCGTCTTTGGAAGGCGGTTCGACTATGATTGTCTGGAACCGGCGTTCAAGGGCGCCGTCTTTTTCGATGTGCTTTCTGTATTCATCGAGAGTCGTCGCGCCGATACACTGCACCTCGCCCCTTGCTAATGCGGGTTTGAGGACGTTGGAAGCGTCAATTGCGCCTTCTGCGCCGCCTGCGCCGACGAGCGTATGCAGCTCATCTATAAACAAGACAACGTTTTTGGCGCGTCTGACCTCGTTGATTACGGCCTTAATGCGTTCCTCGAATTGGCCGCGGTATTTGGTTCCGGCGACCATCATCGCAAGGTCGAGCACGACCATGCGTTTGTCCTTGAGAAGCTCAGGCACCTGCTTGTTGACGATTTGCTGGCTGAGTCCTTCGACGATAGCGGTCTTGCCGACGCCTGCCTCGCCCAACAGGACCGGGTTATTCTTGGTTCGCCTGCACAATATTTGAATAAGACGTTCGATTTCCCGCTTTCTGCCTATCACCGGGTCAAGCTCGCCGTCGGCGGCTAACTGAGTCAGGTCCCTGCCGAAACTGTCGAGGGCGGGGGTTTTGCTCTTTGGTTTGCCTCCTATGGCAGGGCCTCCTATTTTCATATCGAGTCCCGCCGGCTCATTTGTATCGACGCCGGCGCCGAGCAGGTTCAATACTTCCTGCCGGACATCTTCGAGCCGAAGACCGAGGTTCATCATCACCTGCGCTGCTATTCCCTCGCTTTCGCGTAAAAGGCCAAGCAAAAGGTGCTCCGTGCCGACGTAATTATGGTTAAGAGAGCGTGCCTCCTCAATTGCAAATTCGATTACCTTTTTGGCGCGAGGCGTGTGCGGGAGCTTGCCCATTGTTACCATGTCCGGGCCGCTTTTGACGAGTTTTTCAACCTCGAGGCGCAGCTTTTTTATATCGACGTCGAGGTTTTTCAATACCGTAGCTCCGACTCCGCTGCCTTCCTTGACCAGCCCCAAAAGGATATGCTCGGTTCCGATGTATTCGTGGTTAAAACGCTGTGCCTCCTGGTTGGCCAGCGCCATCACTTTTCGTGCCCTGTCTGTAAAGCGCTCAAACATTTTTTACCTCGCAGCCACTATCAAAGTTTAATCGATTCGCCTGACAACTCTGTAAAATTCTTTGCTTTCCGCATTCTCCGTGAGATTCATTCTATGCCTGTTGCTCAATCCTGTCAATGCCGGATTAAAATAACGCAGAAACCTTTCTCTTAATTGTATGCCGCCGTCCAGGTTATGTTCATTTATAGGGTTCTGGCCACATATGCCTAACATTGACAATACGTTGTTTTATCGACAAAAAACGAGGCGGACTTTCCGGTTAAATCTTCATTTTTGCCTGAAAAAACCCCTTCTGACGTCTAATTGTTCAGGAACTATCCTTCCTGTTGATTATCCTGCAGTAGTTTTCTCAGGTATTCGTTTTCCCGCCGTGTCGCCTCAATATCCAGCAGCATATATTTTATACAGACCCTCAGATAATCCAGCGACTCCCGCAGACAATCTACTTTCTGCTGAAGCTCTTTCTGATTATCTTCGGCCTGTTTTGCCAGAATCGCCAAACGCTTCGATGTAGGGTCGGAAGGTCCGCCAAACTGCCTGACCAGCTCATTTAGCTCATCTACAAGCTTTGCCTCATCCATTGCCGGTCCCCTTAAAAATCAACACCTTTTAATACATTATAAAAAGGTCTCTATTTTTATTTACGTGTCAATTTCCAAACCGGACGCAATTAAAAAGTGCTAATAATGCTGATTTGAAGGTAAGTAGCTAAAATTCTCCTCTGACTTTAAGTGCCGAAAATATGTTTACAAAAAGCAACATGCTGTGTTTTCAGGGATTAAAAGAGGATTATTTGAAGTGCTGAATGCTGCTTGTTCAGCTATATTGCATCCTTTGACGAAAAGGTTATTCAGGAACTAACTGATAGCAAGATGATTTATCTTTTTCGGGAGTCGAGATGACTTTTGAAGTACTTCGTTCGGCAAACCTGGTTAAGGGGTCGAAAATGGCTTCCACTTCTTTAGGAAGTGTTTTGTGTTTCGCACAGTATTTAATCGCGTTTTTGACCGCATCAGGAGCAAGTTTGGATAGCCAGCCCGGCGAAGGAGCCAATGCGAAATTAAGATCGTTGGGCTCAAACTTCTCCAGACCGTCTCCGTAATGCCTCATACTTATACTTAGAATCTGCCTTGCCGCTTTTGACTGAAAATAAAGAAATAGAGCATCGCAAACCTGCCGGCCAAATAAATTCGGATAGAAACAATGATAACACGTAAGATTTATTGCCGAGCTGAAATTTCTGACAACCTTGAATTTTTCCCTTGAAAACACGCCAAACAATAAGGGTGCCGGTTTCCTCCGCTCAAGTTTGAACCAAGGTGTTCGCATTTTGGTAAGATATCTCAAATGGAACCCCATCTTTTCGCCGTACTGAACATAGTTGTGAATCTCTCCCGTCGGCTCTCCAGTAACATTTAGCAGAAGGACATTTGCATCGATTCGCTCCAGTTCTTCATAATTTGATTGAGTAAATACCGGAGTTCTGACTTGCGCACTTTTTGTAATACAGCTTATAAAACATTCACGAGCGATGCCGAGTTTTTCTGCCTTACTGCGAGACATCGTGAAAAATTCATTAGCTCCGGTTGCGATGCCGCGAGTAAATCTGCCATAAAAATCAATTGATACGAGGTCAGGTGAACAAAATGACACGTGTCCATTTTCAAAATATTTTAGCCATTTTTCCGAAGGGTTCAGATTTGCTGCACTAACCTCCCGCATCGGACAGGTTGAAAGAATATCTGATAAATCCCGCAGATTCTTTAGGACATAAAAACGCACGGGAGCAATTACGCCGTCATTGCTTGCCAAAATAATCCCAACGGAAGTCGTTACATCCGGAAACACTTCCTTTTCAGCCTCAAGTTTAATAAGCGCTTTTAAGGTCCCATTGTGAAGAAGGCGTTCTTTTATAATCGCGCCGTAGCCTGTATTAAGGAACTCAAGCGGCATTATATAAGCAAGACGCCCATTATGCCTGAGCTCTGAGAGCGACTTTAACAGGAAAGCAGAAGCTATGTTTGTGTAGCCGGACAACCTTATTCGCAGGTTTCTTTCAAAAGAGGCGAACACTTTGCTTCTATTGATAAAATGCTGAAAACGCATATAGGGCGGATTGCATACAATTGCCTGACAGGTCCAGCCCCACTGTGTTAAATAATCTCTGCACGCAACAGTCAGATTTTCTTTCTTATGAGCATATGCATTGAAATGATTTAATATTTCGGTGTCGAGTTCCATGCCTGTAAAATTGATGGATGGGGTGATTGAGGTGGCCGCAAAGTAAAACGAACCTAAGCCGAATGCCGGATCATACAAGCTTGGGGAACCGGCCGATAAAGCCCAACGGCACATAAAGGCCGCAATTTCAGGCGGGGTAAAAAACTGCCCATACTCTCTTCGGTGTCCAGAATCCACGACAGAACTATAACTGTCAATAAGGTCTCGCGTCATTTATTATCTCGTTCATGAATACATTATTGTCCAAATAACCCCGACCGTTTTGAAACGTAACATAAAACAACAAGCGGCCTCGCTCTAATTCTTTCATAGCCGATTTGTGTTCTGGCTATCGGCTGGTCACTGTTTTAGAACTGTCTGTAAACAGGGAGAATTTTTGCACGGCGTGATTACGGGGGGTAACGAGCTTGATATTCGCTTTGGCATCAAAATTGAATACGCTTGCTTTTTCCTTGATAGCGTTTTGGGCTCGACGCACAATAATACCGTAGTATTTCCTGTTCAATTCGAATGCTATGTAATGCCTGTTATTTCTAATACACACCTCTACTGTTGTGCCCGAACCTGCAAATGGGTCAAGAACCACTCCACCCTCTGGACAACTTGCCTTAACCATCCGTTCGATGATCTCAATCGGTTTTTGTGTCGGATGCTCCTCTCGCTCCGAATGGATACGATGTAGCCGCGATACCGACCAAACGTCTTTAGGATTATAACCCACCTCAAGCCACTTCTTGCCAACGAAGATTGACCTTGTTCGGGCCTTTTTTGTCTCCTCGTCATACGGTATCCGAACAGAGTCCAGGTCGAAATAGTATTTCTCTGTTTTAGCAAAAAAACCAATGGTATCGTGGACAGATGAGAATCTTCGCGTGCTTCCGCCCATACTGGGAACCTTTCGGTCCCAGATGATTTCGTTCATCATTATAAGATGTTTTTTCAGGAAAACAAATATCTCCGGGCTATATCGCCATGTTGTAAATATATACAAACTCCCGGAATCTACAAGTTTTGGTATCGTTAAGGTAAGCCATTTCTCCATCCAAGCAAGGAATTCATGCTTTTCCTTGCGGTCTGAATCATTGCCGTAGTCCTTGCCCAAACCGTACGGTGGGTCAGCAATTACAAGGTCAATGCTGTTGTCAGGCAACTCTTTTATGCCTTCCAATGCGTCTCTGTTTTCAATCAGGTCTCTCATATAGCCAGTTTATCCTAAAACAATGCTTTTGGAGTTTTCTTTGAGAAGCCGCATGAACTTGGTTCGGCTTCGATACTCCGGTTTGTGCTTGTAGAAGGCCTGTATCTTGTCATTTCTTGGATTGATATAAATGGGTAAGAATTGCGGAGAAAAGATAAGCACCTGCTCGTGCACAAAGCTAATTTCGACGTTGCGGAATCTTACACCAAAACAGGCATAAATAAGCCGATACTCGGCATTTTCCTTGTATTGCATATAGAGTTTTTCAACTGCTGATATATCGTTCTTGTTGTCTCTGCCATCGGCATTATGGATTTTTACGTTCACAAAGTATCGCTTCCCGTCTTTGTGGATAACACAGTCGTGGAGACAAGTATCCGGCATGTCGATATCGACCGCTTCCAATTTTAATCTGGCGGCGTTGAATTTTGTCTGCTGGGTAATGACCTGTTCGACAATCCAGCTTACCGACCGAGTATGTGCTTTCAGTCCATAGGGTAGAATTTTGGGGTCCGTAATATTAAAGGAAGGTATTATTTCCACAACCGAGAGCATTATTCTCTCAACCGTTGCCATTTCGCTTTTTACAAGTTCAATTTCGTTTTGAATTTGGCTCATTGTTTTACGTTCTATTCACATAAAGTAACCACAAAACACTCTCGAAGTCTTTCAACGAGCAAGGAAAAAACATCCATTCTGCAAAAATAGCAGATGAGATTGCGTTTCTTTTTTCTTTATGTGTATAATACTCTGTCGGATGCAAAATGCAAAATTAAAATTTACTGACAGAACACTTGATATCCCTTCACAATAAAGCGGGATTTTCACAATATTCCTCATAATTTAAGCGATCCCATAATCCATAATTTAGGAAGAAGCCATGCGGATTAGCTGATATCACAAGAATATTTTTTAAAGAATCTTCTTGACAAGCAGTATGCTATAATGCAGTATATTGGATAGAATGAGATTGGCCATATTAGATTAAAGGCATTGGATTTGGACTATGAGTATTGAAAACTGGCAAACACAGCTTCGAAAGGGGCTATTGGATATTGTTGTGCTGAACCTGTTAAACCGAGGCCCATCTCACGGCTACGAAATGGTTCAGAAAATGAAGCTAATCGAGGGCCTGCAGATACGGGAGGGCAATATTTACCCGGTTTTAGCACGGCTGGAAATCGACGGCCTGGTTTCGAGCTATTCTCAGCCCTCGACCGACGGCCCTCCGAGAAAATATTTCCGACTGACGGAAGCCGGCCAAAATGCCCTTGAGGATATGAACAAACACTGGGACCGGCTTATCGAAAGCATTCGGCAAATCAGGAAAGGAGTTTAGAATATGAGCGATACAAGTTTCCAGGACAAGGACTGGCTTCGATTGAGGGAGCAATACCTCAAGCAGGTAGAGGAAGCGCTGGCGGAATCAGACCCGTCCAGCGTCGAAACGATTATAAATGACGTGCGGGGACATCTCGACCGCAAATTCGCAGAACTGCCTCCGCTGATGCGGACGTGGGAGAATTTTCAGAAGATTATTACAGAGATGGGTCCCCCGTCTGATTATTCCGAGCTCGCAGGCGGCAAACGTGAAGTCCCCGGCAAAAGGATTTCGGTAAGGTTTATTGTGATTCTGGCGATTTTCCTCACGTTACTAACCGGCGGTTTGATTATGCTGCCCATTTTATTGCCAAAAAGCCCGGTACCTACCTGGACGGACAAAATTAAATCTGCGTTTATAAGCGAACCGGCGCTTGTCGGCAAATGGGTGAGCGTGGATTTTGTGAAGGATGCCAATGAATTCAACCCGGACAAGAAACAGTGGCGGGGCGATTTATTCCTGAAAGATACAGAGTTCAGACCGGACGGCACGACGACTCTCGGCTGCTTTTGGACAAAAGGTTGGATTATCGACGATGAAAGCGACATCAAAGCGGAATATGAAATCAGAGACATTAACGGAACAACGTATTTGTTTCTGCCGTGGCTCAGCGGCGATGTAACGATTCGGCATCAAAAACCAAAATACTATGTTCTCAAAAAGGTTTCAGAAACAACTCCACAACAACAGGCCGAAGATGAACAAGCAAAAAAAGCCGCAATCGAAGCCGCCAAATCCTGGCTGGAACTGGTTGACGAAAGCAGGTATGAGCAAAGCTGGATTGAAGCCGCGGAGTTTTTCAGAAAAAATGTAAGTCAGGAACAATGGGTAAACGCTCTTACGGGTGTGCGAAAACCGTTGGGGAAAGCGATTTCGAGAGAGGTGATAACCAGCACATACACAACAGAAGTTCCTGGCGCGCCGGATGGCCAATACGTGATAATCCAGTTTAAGACGTCATTTGAAAACAAGCAAAAAGCAGTAGAAACCGTTACGCCGATGCTGGAACCGAACGGCCGATGGCGGGTCTCGGGATATTACATAAAGTGAGGATAAGCAAATGAAGATTACCAAAGGACAAATCGTCGTTATCGGTCTTGTGCTTGTCGCATTTGCTCTAAGCATATATTTTTATCCGCAGATGCCGGAAAGAATGGCGTCACACTGGAACGCACGAGGCGAGGTTGACGGCTATATGAGCAAAGACGCCAGCCTTTTTATAATGCCGTGTGTAATGGCGGGAATAGCTTTACTTCTGTATTTTGTTCCTTATCTCGACCCCTTGAGACGCAATATCGAAAAATTCAGGCCTTATTACGAGGGCTTCATAATTTTTATGTGTATCTTTATGCTGGCGATACAATATCATATCATATTGTGGAACCTCGGAATACAAATAAGCACTAACATAATCATCCCTGTCGGAATAGGACTCTTGTTTTATTACTGCGGTATACTATGCGAACGTGCGAAGCGCAACTGGTTTATCGGGATTCGCACGCCCTGGACGCTAAGCAGCGACAGCGTTTGGGAAAAGACACATCGCGTCGGAGGCAAGCTTTTTAAGGTTTCCGGCGTTATTGCGTTAGTCGGCGCAGCTTTTCAGAGATATGCGATTTTCTTCGTTATTGTGCCGATGATTGTCGTCTCGGTTTTTACGATTGTTTATTCTTTGGTAATCTATCAGCAGGAAAAAGCCGGCTGAGAACCGGGTCGTGCTGAATTAATCGCTTTTAGGATTTGCACATCGGCCCATAAACAGAATGCTGCCCGTCTGGTTGTCGCGAATCAGGAAGATAAACGGGTGGTCAGCCCTGAAGACCGGCGGAGGAGCGGGGATAGCTGTAAGCTTCATCCCGACGCCCGTGGCAGCGGCCGCCTCGGTGCCTTCTTCATTGACATCGACGTATGCCTTGTGAACAACAGCCGATATGAAAAGGTCCCGGGCGCCTGTCATACCGGAGAAATCTGCCTTTGCAGAAAAGACGTCCGGCATTCCCATCGAGGCCAGCACCTCTGCCAGCTCAAATTCGCTTGTCAACTTGAACCGGGGTATGAAAACCTGCACCTCGCGTTTGCGCAGTTTACCCAGCCAGCCGGTAAGGTTTTCGACTGTAAAATTCTTCTCAAGGTCTTTAATGCCTTCGTTTTCTTTGGGCAGCAGTATGACCATCGACAGCGTATTTGAGACGTAAGGCATTTCCAAAACCTGGACATTATTGGCTTCCGTATAACCGAAACGCTCCGTCTGGCTCATCATAGGGACGGTTGTTTTTTCGCCGCCGCGCAGGTTGAATGGGGCATCCTTAGTTTGTTCTGGTTTGAATTGCAAAGCCCATTTACCCTTGAAGTAAATCGCATTGGTCAGCACCAGCCGAGTCATCGCATCGACCAAACCCGGCTTGATAAGCTCCTTTATCTTGTCTTTGGTCTTGTTTTCGACCCAGTCGTTTATTGTCTTTCGGGCCTCTTCGGTTTGCTTTACGAAATCGACCTGTTCAAGGGAGCCCTCATAGTTTGATTTGACGAGCGTTAAAAAGTCGTCCTTGAATTTATAGTCCTTTTGCCCCCACAGGGCATTGGCGACTACAAGCTCAAAACCTCCTTTTTCACCGGCTGAGTTCAACTGGCTGATTATTGAGCCGAAAACCTTATGGAACCGCTCATTTCTTATTGTCGCCGGGAATTGTAGCGTTTTTGCCATTTGCCTTTCGGTCTCGCCCCGTGCACCGGCGAAGGTCATCGCCAGGGCGGTCGATATGCTGTAAGGCGATAAAAAGAGGTTGCCCTGTTTATCTTGCAGCTTCTGGTAAAGCTCGAGGGCGAATTTGTTATTGCCCTCAACGAAGTTTTGCCGACTTGGAATCGGTTCGATGGCCCCACAACTTACAGCAATACTTACCAAAACTACGACTAAGACCGCATTTCTGACCGTTTTCATATCAGCATCTCCCTATATTTATCCGCCCTTTACGGAGTTTCCTGTTCCACGCCCATTGTAAACCATCCCGCCGCTGTTGACAATACCGCCTGAAAAGAATTATAATGATTTTGAGAAAACAGGCGATAACTTTTTATAAAAAGGAGCAGCTATGGACCTCGGAAAGAGCAGTTCATTCGGCCGTTTCAAGTATCCGCTGATTCTTTACGTCGTTATAATCGCCATTGTTCTGCTGGTGATGTTTACCGACGTTTTTAAAGCATGGGCTATACCGCCTATCGTCTGGGTGCTGGCGGCGATAATGTTTGTGATTGCGCTGATAAGCATATTTATGACCCTGATGAAAATACTCGATACCCTCGATAACAGCGACGCCAAGCTGGAAAAGGTCGCCGACGAGCTCGATAAAATCCGGCTTACGATAAACCAGGTCAACCAGGGCACCCGTCTAAGCGAAACGGCCAAGACCATCGCATTTCGAGACAGCGATATGCAGACGCTCCGCGAGGTCGTTTTCGACAAGCTGCAGCAAAAGGATTTCGACGCCGCATACGAAATAATAGACGAAATCGCCCATCGCACGGGTTATAAGAGACTTGCCGAGCAGCTTCACGTCCAGGCCGACAAATACCGCGATTCGACGGACGTCGAACGAATGAGCCAGTCAATTGCCAACATTGAAAAGATACTTGATGAACATCGCTGGGCCAAGGCAAGCAGCCAGATTGAACGGCTGATAAACGAATACCCCCTCAATGAAAAGACGCTCGGACTGAGGCAGCGCCTGAGCGAGAAAAAAGAAGAACGCAAAAAGATCCTGCTCAACTCATGGGACGACGCCGTGAAACGCCAGGCCACGGACCGCTCTCTGGAGATTTTGCGGGAGCTGGACCAGTATTTGACTCCCAACGAAGGGCTTGCCCTGCAGGAGGCGGCGAGAGACGTCTTCCGGTCGAAGCTGCATAATCTCGGGGTGCAATTCTCACTGGCCATATCGGGCAAACAATGGGCCAGGGCTCTTGAGACGGGCCAGGAAATCATCCGCGATTTCCCAAACAGCCGAATGGCGGAAGAAATCCGCGAGAAAATCGGCATCCTCAAATCTCATGCTCTGCAGAAGACATAGCATAGTCAAAACCCCCTCGCCTGTTCTTCAATTGAACATTCTCATTATTTACTGATGACATTCGCATTTTACCTTCGATACGCACCATTCGTAACATAGGTATTTGTGCAATTCAATCATCCTCCTGAATCAGATGAAAAAACTGCGCGTTTTATACTCGAACGATTCATACTACACGACTCGAACATCACGCCTTTCGCCGCGAGAACACCTGTTGACTCGAATCAAATCAGACAACACACGGGAACGTAAATATATATTGGCAAACCTTAACGACTGTGTTATAATCCCGCACTTTTGCAGGATTTGTAAAAATTGAAAAGGCAGGATTAAAATGGGCGTCTTGGCTATAAATATAAGCAACAAAACCATAATTCGAATCAAGCACATTTTGTCTTATCGTAATCCTGTAAAAGCCCGGCCATTTTTATTATATAACGCTGGAGTTATTCTATGCTTGTTTTAGGGATATGGGATGGGCATGATTCCGGGATTGCGCTGCTAAAGGACAACGATGTTCTTTTTTCCATAAATGAGGAACGGCTCACAAAAAGGAAGCTGGAGGTGTCATTCCCGGAAAAATCCGTGGAATACACGTTAAATTACTTAGGCCTAAAAAAGGACGATATAAAAGTCATAGCGGTATCGACCTCGGAATTCGCCAAAACCCTGTGGAGAATGTTCCCCTTCCTGAAAGAAAACTACTATTTAATCCGCAGGAAGAAAAAGGATTATTCGTCCCTTATTCCTCTCAAGCGGCTGGCTAAATACAAAATAACAGAACTGCAGCTTGACCCTTTGTCAAAATACATAAGCAAATCAATAATAAAAAACAAATTAAAAAAACTTGGCTTCCGAGATTTCAAACTGCTGATGTTCGACCACCACTTGTGCCACGCCGTCAGCGCCGCGTTCGCCAGCGGCTTTGAAAAATCCTTGGTGATTACCATCGACGGAATCGGCGATACTTTGTCCGGGACGATAAGTAAATTTGAAAACGGGAAACTGGAGAGGATGAAAACAATTTCCGGCAGGGATTCCTTCGGCATCTTTTTCGAGCACGTAACGAATCTGATGAATATGAGGGAGCTTGAAGACGAAGGCAAGGTCATGGCGCTGGCCAATTACGCCTTAAAAATAGGTGACAACAAAAATCCTCTTCTTGATTTTATAAAAATTGACGGACTGAACGTAAAGGCAAAATATGGCTCCTGGAGAACATACAAGGAGTTAAAAAGAATTTTATGGAGATACCCGTCAGAGCAGTTCGCGTATATGGCGCAGCGGACGCTGGAATTAAAGATTACCGAACTGGTAAAAAACGCCGTCAAGGAAACGGGCCTTAGAAAAATATGCCTCGCAGGCGGCACCTGCTCAAATATAAAAGTCAATATGCTGATAAAAAATCTGCCCGAAGTGGACGATGTCTATGTTTTTCCGCACATGGGCGACGGCGGGCTGGCCATGGGCAGCGCTATGCTTGCCAATTATGAATTGAACGGCATTTGTAAATACGATTTCAGGAACGTGTACTTTGGGCCGGAGTTCTCGAATGATTATATAAAGGCGCTCCTGGAAAAAAGCAGGCCTGCAAATACGAGCTACGCTTATTTCGAAAAAATCGAAAAGGAGACGGCCCGGCTTCTTTCCGAGGGAAACATCGTGTTATGGTGTCAAGGAAGAATGGAATTCGGGCCCAGAGCCCTGGGCAACAGAAGCATACTCGCGCCGCCTCATTCCGAAGAAATAAAAACCGAACTGAACCTGATACAGAAGAAAAGGGTTTGGTATCAGCCCTTCTGCCCGACGATGCTTTTAGACGACGCAAAAGAGCTTCTGGAGGACCTGAAGGGAACGCCCAACAGATTTATGACAATGGGATACATGGTAAAAAAAGACAAGCAAAAATTAGTAAAAGGGGTGATTAATATCGACGGCTCCTGCAGACCCCAGATTATAAACGACACCGAGTCAAGATATGCAAAACTATTATCGGAGTATAAAAAGTTATCAGGCATCGGGGTTTTACTTAATACAAGTTTTAATTTGCACGGCGAGCCCCTTATCTGCTCGCCTGAAGACGCGTTAAGCACCTTTTCGAGAACTGAGGCCAAATATCTCGTATTGGAAAATTACTTGGTGAGAAAAAAGTGATTTCGAATTCATGTCGTTAGAAAAACTACAGACATTTTTATCAGTATATTACGTTTACCTGCTGGAAATTAATTTTTTCCTTTTAATTATCGCGTTTATATTCAATTATAAATACATTAAAGCGGTACTCGCGGAGATTGAAACCAAGCCCCTGTTTTTTTTAGTTCTGATTTCAATAACAGGCATAATCCTCGTCTCGTTTCTCAACCCAAAAATCCATCGAATATATTACGATGAAGATATTTATAACAGTATCGGGCAAAACATAGCCCATCATAAACGAGCAGTGATGTGCAATGAGGGGTATTACGAAAACAACGAGCTGACGGTCGTCGCCGAAGAATACAACAAACAACCCGCGGGTTATCCTTATTTAATAAGCGTCATATTCAGAATATTCGGCACAAATGAAGCGTTTACATTCATTCTGACCAATCTTATTTACGGATTGACCGCTATAGCCGTTTTTATGATAGCTTATTTGCTGTTTAAGGATGTCTTTGCAGGTTTAACCGCGTGCCTGTCCTATATCCTTATTCCCGTCAATCTTCAATGGTTTAATACCTGCGCCGTGGAGCCGTCGACAACCTTCTTCGCGAGCGCAGCGATACTGGCTGCGCTAATCTATATAAGAAACAAAAAGCCAGTCAACCTGTTCTTTCTTATAACAGTATTGGCGTTTTCCTTTAATTTCAGGTCGGAGAGCTTTTTAATATTTTTTGTAATCGGCCTGCTGTTTTTGCTCAAAGACAACGAGATACTCTTGAGAAGAGAATTTTATATTTACGCGGCCCTGCTGCTTGTTCTGTCGTCGGGAATCATACTTCACACGTACGCGATGCGGGGCCAGAGCTGGGGGGCATCCGGTCCGAAATTCTCACTCGATTATTTTCTTCCTAATCTTAAAACCAACTCGATGTTCTATTTCGATAACAAATATTTCCCCCTGCTGTTCTCAATCCTTGGCATTACGGGATTGTTCCTTTACAAAAACATGACTTACGTTAAGGAAAAAGTAGTGCTATTGAGCTGGTTTCTGGCGTTCTGGGGCATATTTCTGTTTTTCTACGCCGGCACTTACATGCACGATGATGGTTTGAGCACCCGTTTTTCTTTACTGTCATACGCTCCAATTTCGATTTTTATCGGATTGGGCGCGTCTTTTCTTAAAACTCTTCCGGGTAACAGAGTGAAAGCCGCAGGCAAAATCATAATAATACTTATCATATTTAATATATGGCTGTTTCTGCCGTTTATCCGGACGCAATGCAAAGGCGAAAGCGCCGCCTGCAGAATGGACCGTAAATACGCGATGGAGTTTATCAAACGCCTGCCCGAAAATTCCATAATATTCACGCATAATCCGAATATGTTTTTAATAAACAAACAAAGCGCAATCCAGACATCGAGTGAAACCTTCAATCCCGGGACAATCGAACGGCTTCGCGGGCGATTTCAGGGGGGACTGTTCCTCCACTATAATTACTGGTCCGGCGTTGCTTACGACGACTATCAAAGAAGTTTTACCGAACGTATTCTCAACGATTACAATTGCCAGTTACTGGAAGAAACTTACTTTAATAATTATAGATACGGGCTGTATAAAATAAACGACCCGAAAAAAGATTAAACTAAAGAGTTATAATGGGCTGGCTTCAAAAAATAAAAAGCTACTCGGTGTTTTCAGGAAATATCCTGTTATCGGCTTTTAACGGGCTGAAGCATCCATATAAGCTTACGTTTGCCGTTACAAGCAAATGTAATCTCAAATGCAAAACCTGCTCTATCTGGAAAAGGAAGCCGGCCAATGAATTGTCTTATGAGGAAATAGACAAATTTTTTACGGTGAATAACTTCTTTAACTGGATAGACCTCACAGGCGGGGAAATCTTTTTAAGAAAGGATTTGCCGGATATAACGAGGAGCATAAAAAGGAATGTTAAAAACCTAGTTATGCTGCATTACCCCACAAACGGCTTTTTAACCGACAGAATTGTCGAGGTTACCGAAGAAATAGCTTCTCTGGACTTTAACAATCTGGTTATAAGCGTCAGCTTGGATGGAAATAAGGATACCCATAATAACATACGCAGCAACGAGAACTCATTTCAGAGGTGCATTGAAACTTATAAAAGGTTAAAGAAAAACAGGCGTATCAAGGTATATGTGGGATGTACCCTGTCCCCGTATAATATAGACGGCTTCAGCAGTATGTTCTCGGAATTAAAGGATTATATACCGGACTTGACATACGCCGACATCCATTTGAATATATATCATCATTCTGAAAACCTGTACTCGAACGAACCGATGAATTATGACAAGGACAGGATTGCAGGGCTTGTCGATGATTTTATCGGGAAAAAAGGATTTTCCCTGATAAATCCGATTATGCTGCTCGAATACGTTTATCTGAAAAACGTCAGGAATTATCTGTCGAATAACAGGTCGCCTTATAAATGCAAATCCGGCAGGATATCGTGCTTTATAGACCCGACGGGCAGCGTCTATCCCTGCACGGGAATCAACGCCGTCTTGGGAAATTTAAGGGAGAACGACTACGACCTTTTACGAATCCTTTCAAATGAAACTGCCGTCGCCTGGAATGAGAAGATAAGCAAAGGCAAATGCCCGCACTGCTGGACGCCCTGCGAGGCGTATCAGAATATATTAAGCAACTTATTCATCAAGAGGAGAGGAAATGACATTGATTGAAAATTTATGCGTTGTAATCCCGGCCAAAAATGAGGCGCAATCCATAGCGGAAATAATAACCGGCTGCAGGCAATACACAAACAATATCATTGTCAGCGACGGCAATTCGAAGGACAAAACCAGGGAAATCGCAGAAAAGCTGAACGCGAAGGTAATTATTGACCCGGGAAAAGGCAAAGGTTCCGGTATCAGGGCAAGCATCAAACATATAACCGACGCGGACATCGTCGTTTTCATAGACGCCGACGGCTCTCACGACCCCAACGATATTCCAAAGCTGATTGAGCCAATCCAGGATGGCACCGCAGACCATGTTACCGGCTCAAGATTACTCGGCGGCTCCAGTGAGCTTCACGGCGGCTTCGATGAGTTTATGCGGCTTACAGGCAGCTCGTTTATTGCTTTTTGTATTAATCATAGATTCAAATTAAGATTGAGCGACAGCCAAAACGGCTTCAGGGCCATACGGGGGGCGGTCTTAAAAGCCCTTGACCTGAAGGAAAATATCACAACAATAGAGCAGGAAATGATTATAAAAACATTGAAAAAAAATTACAGAATGGCTGAAGTCCCGACTCACGAATACAAAAGGAAATACGGGCAATCCAATATCCAGATGCGCAAGGTGTTTTTCAGGTATGTGTACAGCTTGATAAAGTACCTGTATTTTTAAATTTCTTCAATATGGAAGCAAATGCCTAAACTGCATATATTCTTGTCGATATATTACGTTTACCTGCTTGAGCTTAACTTTTTCCTGATGATTGTCGCGTTTGTACTCAATCGTAAGTACGTCAGGGAAATATTCACAGCCATCGGGCGTAAATATACGCTGATTTTAATATTAATAGCATTGTTTGGAGTATGCGCGACTGCCTTTGTAGCTCCGAGGATTCACAGGATATATTATGATGAAGACATATACAATAACATCGGACAGTCCATCGCGGCCTGCAAGCGGGCCGTGGTTTGTAACGAAGCATACTATGAAAATAACGAGCTGATAATTGTTGGCCGGGAGTATAACAAACAGCCCATAGGATTCCCGTTTTTAACAAGCATCGCGTTCAGGTTGTTCGATACAAATGATTCACTCGTCTTCATCCTGAACAACTTCCTTTACGGATTTGCGGCAATTGTCGTTTTTTTAATATGCTATCTGCTGTTCAAGGATGTTTTTACGGCTTCGTGCGCCTGCCTGTTCTATGTTCTCATACCTGTCAATCTTCAATGGTTTAATACCTGCGCCGCGGAGCCGTCGACGACTTTTTTTGCAGGCCTGGCGATATTGGCCTCGTTAATTTATATCAGGAACAAAAAGCCGGTTAACTTGTTCTTTCTTATAACAGCACTGGCGTTCTCCTTCAATTTCAGGCCGGAAAGCTTTTTGATATTTTTTGTAGTCGGGCTGCTGTTTTTGCTAAAGGATATCGGCATACTCATGAGAAAAGAATTTTATATTTACGCGGCCCTGCTGCTTATTCTGTCGTCGGGAATAATAATTCACACTCATGCTATGCGAGGCCAGAGCTGGGGGGCAACAGGGTCGAAATTCGACCTCGATTACTTCTATAACAATTTCAAAACCAATTCACTGTTCTATCTCGATAATAAAAGTTTTCCGCTGATGTTTTCAATACTGGCAATCGCAGGGCTTTTGTTTTATAAAAACAGGGAATGCTTCAGGGAAAAAATCGTGCTCCTGGGCTGGTTTACGGCGTTCTGGGGAATATTCCTGTTTTTCTATGCCGGCAGCTACGAATTTGGACAGGATGTTCGTTTTTCCCTGCTATCATACGTTCCATTTTCCATTTTTGGAGGATTAGGCGCTTCCTTTATCAAAAATCTTCTGGAAAATAAAGTCAAATCTTTCACACTCATCCTGATATTGCTTGTTATGTTTAACTTTACCTGGTTTTTGCCGTTCATTAGAGCGGAGGGCGATGAGGCCTGGGAAGCCAGAACAGGTCGTAAGTATGCAGTAGAGTTTGCCAAACTCCTGCCTGATAACTCGATAATTTTTACTCATACGCCGAATATATTTTTGTTAAACAAACGAAGCGCCATCCAGAGCTCCAGCGAAACTTATAATCCTGGTATAATCAAGCAGCATCTTGAACGATTTAAGGGGGGTGTTTACGTCGATTTTAACTACTGGTCCAACGTGGAAGACCCTGAGCAGAGAGGACTTACGGAAAATATTCTCAATCGGTATAACTACCAGATGATAAAAGAGTACCACTGGAGAAATTATAAATACGGCCTTTATAAAATAACGGGTCAAAAAGACGCCGTTGAAAAATAATATTATCCCCTGCCCATCTATGAAAATTCTACCTTTTCTCGACAGCGTCAACACCGGAAACATATCCAATTGAGTCGATAAGACCGGCGTCGCTGAAACCCTTCAGCCGGAGACGACAGGAATCACATCTGCCGCAGGACCTGCCCTGTTTGTCCGGGTCGTAACAACTGTGCGTGAGGGAATAATCGACATCGAGCTTCTGGCCCGCCATAATTGTCTGCCCCTTGGTCATATTGATTATGGGAGTATGAATTGTCATTTTACCCTTCTGCTGGGTGCCGGCTACGGTGGCGAGATTAGCCATTTTCTCGAAGGCCTGGATATAATCGTGCCGGCAGTCAGGGTAGCCGCTGAAATCGGTGGCGTTGACGCCTATAAATATGTCGAACGCGCCTAATACCTCCGCCCAGGCCAGGGCAAAACTGAGAAATATCGTGTTCCGGGCGGGAACGTATGTCAGGGGAATATGCCCTGTTGCGCCGAGGTCGGGTCTGTCTTTCGGGACCTCGATTGTGAGGTCTGTAAGGGCCGAGCCGCCTATGTCGCCCATATCTATTGTGATAATTTTGTGCTCGACGACACCTATCGACCTTGCGACATTTTTCGCGGCCTCAACTTCCCGCTGGTGCCGCTGGCCATATTGAAACGTCAGGGCATACAAGTAAAAACCCTCGTCTTTGGCAATTGCCAGTGTTGTGGCGGAATCGAGTCCGCCGCTTAAAAGAACAACGGCTTTATGAGACATTTTTCACTCCTTTGTTGTCAGAGACGTTTAGTTATATTATAATAAATCGTCAGATTTTTGCGAGCCATAAGCAATGAGTAAAAAAATCCGCCTTGAGCTGTTCGACAACCCGTATCCGCAGAGAGATTATCATATTACGATACGCTGTCCTGAGTTTACCAGTGTGTGCCCGCGAACCGGTCAGCCGGATTTTGGGGAGATAACAATTGAGTACTGCCCAGATAAACGATGCATCGAGCTGAAATCTCTGAAGTTTTATATGCAAAGCTACCGCAACAGGGGTATCTTTTACGAAGCCCTGACAAATGAGATTCTCGAGGATTTGAGCCGTGCCTGCCGGCCAAGATGGATGAAGGTAACGTCGAGCTTTACGCCGAGGGGCGGGATAACGACAAGCGTTGAGACGGAATATAAAGCAGAGGCAGTGCAAAAGCCAAAATGACTCCTCACCCCTTAGTTTTATAAGGAAAACTAAATGAAAACAAATCACAATGAAAAACCAGACCGGCTTAAACCACATTACATTAACCTGATGTTTCTCTTCATAATCTTATGTTCGTTGCCGGCAATGGCGCAGCCATCGGGCGGGCCATACGGGCCGATTCGGCAAACGTATGAGCTGCCCAAAGACGCGGGAAAAATTTATTACGTAGCGCCGGACGGCAATGCGACGCAATCAGGAGAAAAACTTGAGCAGCCGACCACGCTGGAAGAGGCCATAAAACGGGTGGTTACCGGCGACGCTATCGTGATGCGAGGTGGAACTTATCGAACCGGCGGGCTGCAATTAAACCAGGGCATTACTATACAGCCGTATAGAGATGAGCAGCCGGTTTTGAAGGGCACCCTTGTAGCTGAAAAGTGGGAACGCCAGAGAAACAAATTATGGAAGACCTCCTGGGCGCGTCTGTTCCCCGAAAAGCCGGCCGACTGGTGGCGGCGTGAAAGAAATCCGGGCACTCCGCTGCACCGTTTTAACAATGATATGGTTTTTGCGGACGGCTTGTTTTTACAATCTGCCGGCTCGGAAGCTGATGTCAACGAAGGCACATATTTTATCGACTACGATGCCAAAACGGTTTTCATCGGCGCTGACCCGACAAAAAGATTAGTCGAAATCACGGCGTTTAACGATGCCCTAACGCGGATAACAGGGAAATGCCACGGCAAGGTATCCGACCGCAAGGGCCCCGTTATTCGGGGAATCATTTTTACCCAGTATGCCTATCGCGCGCTCGATGTGCAGGGCAGGGAGCCCCAGGGATTGTCCAATGAGTCAAAGTACGGCAAAGACGTTGTGGGAACAATCCTTGAAAACTGCACAATTTCATTCTGTTCACGGGTCGCGGCGTACCTGAAAGGCGACAAGCTGACGATGCGGAACTGCCTCATCAGCGACACCAGCACCGAAGGCATCTACGTCATTGCCTCCGCCGATGTCCTGCTGGAGAAAAACATCTTCAGGCGCAACAACATCGAGAACATAACCGGCTACTTTCCCGCCGCCGTCAAAATCTTCAATCAATCCTACCGCGTAACCTGCCGGGACAATCTCGTTACCGACCTGCCGAATTCAAACGGAATATGGTATGACGTTGGCAACGTCGACGGCCGAATAATTAACAACTGGTTCGAGGGAGTGGGCAGAATCGATACGCGTTTCTCCAGTGAACGGTTCTGGCCCAGTGAAAACGCCTTCTTTTTTGAGATTTCAAAAGGCGCAATATGCGCCGGAAACGTCTTTGTTAACTGCGACCACGGTCTTTTAGTGCTCAACAGCTCCGACGTTCAAATCTATAATAACACGTTTGTAAACAGCTCGGCCTGCATCGGCCGCACAAACAGAAGCGCGGTAGGCGACCATTTCGGCTGGCATCCAAGCACAGGGCCGGACGTCAATGACCGTCACGGCCACGTCTTTGTCAATAACCTGCTCACGGTGGATGAAAATTTCCGCAGGCCGCTTCTCGCTTTTTCGCAGATGTCTGTGTTGTGCGAGCAGCTCACCACTCCACAGGTAAAAAAGCTCGATTACAATGTTTACGTGCGACGCTCACATGCTGGCGCTGGGCCGCTGATTTACTGGAGCCCCGCCAAAAACGAAAGATGCCAGAAGGCGTTGGATTCGCCCGAGGATTTGCACAAGCTGTATCCTGAATTTTCCGCCAACAGCCGGTATTTCGACGCTTATAACGGGCCTTTATTCAAATGCGCAGAACTGGGCAATTACGAGGTGTTAGAGGCGTTTACGGGGTCTAAAACGGCGACGAAGCTTCCGCCTGAAATCAGCAAACTTCTCGCTCCGTTGAAAGCCGATGAGTTGTTCAACGGGGCTTATCCGGTAATTCCGTGAATCTCCTTGATAGGAACGGTTGGTCGGTTATAATTTTATCGGTTTTTGGGAAATTATGATATGATAAACGCAGGACAACGAAACGAAATGTAAGGTGAGGACGATGAGCATAACGTTTCACTGTGAGCACTGCGGCAAAAAAATAGAGGCGCCGGATAACGCCGGCGGTAAATGGGGTAAATGCCCCGGGTGCAAAAACAAGGTTTATGTGCCCAGCCGGGAGCCGCATGACGAGCTTCGGCTGGCCCCGCTGGACACCGAGGACGAACGAAAACAAAAGGAGCTGAGAGCGGAGACGATTCGGCTAAGACAGGACATCCTCAGCGAAACTGCTGTGCCGGAAGAGGGGGTGCAGCCAAAGCCCTCGACAACAAAGCCGGGAGCGCTGAGCGAAGCGGAGCTTATAACATGCATAATCGCCTATATTCGACAAATGGCTGACGGAGAACTCGAAGAGGCGGAAAGAACAGTAAAATCAATCATACCGGAAGGCACCAGGGCCGTGAAAACCTTGGAAAGAATCGCCATTAGCGAAATACCCGAGCCGGAACTGGCGGACATCCCCCAGCAGGTTTTATCAGGTCTCATAAAAACCCTTCGCGGACGATTAAGATAAGGAAAAAATCAGATTTTCCCTTCAATCCAGGCGTCAAATAGACCATATCGGTCTGCACGACGTATTCATATTAGGTGTCCAAGAGATTAAAAATAATGTTAAGAAAATCAGAAACGCCAGAGTTGGAAGATTTGGACCCTCATATTATTATTTAATATGGGTGGCTCATAAAACCGATTCTGCTTAGAAGCACTACTATGGAAAGGGTCTCGTATGGGCGTTAAGCCGATTTTGGTCCACGTTACTCATGAGGCGGCCTCGAAGATAGGCGGCATTGGGGCCGTTCTTGAAGGTCTTTTCACCAGCCAGGTTTATCTTCAATCAATCGAACGCTCCATTATCATAGGGCCGCTGTTTACAACCGAGGGTTCGGTATTGGACCGTCTCGGAGAACAGGGCGAAGTTTTATATTCATCTTTCGACGGATTAGTCAACACCGGCTACGCCTCGGCATTTCGTAAAATTGAGGGTTACTTCAACGTCGGCATAGTTTACGGCAGGCGGATGTTCGTTGATAAGCAAACGGGGGTGAAAAGCTCTCCGGAAGTGGTTCTATTGGACGTAAAGCGTGCGGAGCCGGGCATTGTCAACGGCTTCAAAAGCCAGTTGTTCGAGCGGTTCGGGATTCGCAGTGACCTGTATGAACACCTATGGGAATACGAAGAATACGTCCGGCTTGCGCCGATAGCCCTGTCGGTTCTCAAGGCAATCGGGGCTGCGACGGACAAAACCGTTATAGTCGCGCACGAATATATGGGGATGCCTACGGCTTTGGCGGCGATGCTCGATACGCAAACTGCCTACAGGACCGCTTTTTACGCCCACGAGGTCGCCACAATGCGCAACATCGTCGAACATCATCCGGGCCACGATACGATGTTTTATAACGTCATCAAAAGGGCGCACCAGAAAAAACTTTACGTTAAAGACGTGTTCGGAGACCAGAGCCAGTACTTCAAACACCCGCTGGTCGAGGCGTCGAAACACTGCGATGTTATTCTGGCGGTTGGCCGGCTGGTGGCGGATGAATTGAGGTTCCTTGCGCCGGAGTTCGAATCGAAGGATATAGCGGTTGTCTATAACGGCATACCGGCTTATCAAACAACGATGCAAGAAAAACTGGCGTCGAAGGAAAAGTTACAGCACTATTGCTATAATATCCTCGGATATAAGCCGGATTTGACCTTTTCGCACGTAACGCGCCTGGTTCAAAGCAAAGGTTTATGGCGAGATTTGAGGGTGTTAGAGCACCTTGATACGGCGTTAAGAAGGGCGGATAAAAGGGCTGTAATGTTCCTTCTTTCTACCGAGGTGGGCCAGCGGCGCAGCGCCGATATTTATGATATGGAAGCGAAATACAACTGGCCTGTGGCGCACCGCGAGGGATGGCCCGATTTGTCGGGGGGAGAAGCGGCATTTTATACAGCGGTTCAGGAATTCAACACGAAAAGCTCGAGTGTAAAGGTCGTCTTTATCAATCAGTTCGGGTTCGACAGGAAATTGTGTGGAGTCAGGATGCCTGCGAATATGGAGTTTATTGATATTCGCAGGGGCACGGATGTTGAATTCGGACAGAGCGTTTATGAGCCGTTCGGGATTGCGACGCTGGAGCCGTTGACCTTCGGGGCGCTTTGCGTTTTCAGCAGCGTCAGCGGCTGCGCCGGGTTCGTAGATGAGGCGATAGCAGCTTTGCGCGTCACTTCGCCGGATGGCATCAAAAATATCGTAATCGCCGACTATACGTCGGTCAGCGGGATGTTCGGCGACGTGCAGGACCTCCTCAGAATAGACAGGAACGTTCGCAACAGGGTTGAGACAAAGGTCGGTCGGGAGGTGGCCGATGAAATCATCCGGCTTTTGCCCAAGACCGAGGCGGAAATAACGGCTATGGTCGAAAACGGCTACCGCATCGCGAAGAATATGAGCTGGGATGCCGTGGTCGATTGCTACATTCTACCGCATCTCATGAAAGCGTTAAAGAAAGAACGTTCGGCTAATATCCGCACGGCAGGTTAATTCATTCTTCGCGCAACAAACGCGCTGGATTCAGATACGCCAGGTCAAGGTTCTTTGCCGCGGCGGTTTCGTCCGGCCTGCAAACTGGGGTGGAGAGCGGGGCGTTTTTTAGCTTCTCCGGCTCGCTTTGAGCGGTATCCGCAATATCCTTCATCGCTTCGATAAAGGCATCCAGCGTTTCCTTACTCTCGGTTTCTGTCGGCTCAATCATAATTGCCTCTTTGACCGTCGTCGGGAAATACACTGTCGGCGGGTGAAAGCCGCGGTCAATTAACGCCTTGGCAACGTCTATTGCGTGAACGTCGGTTTCGAGCATTTTTTTAGAGGGGCTAAAGACGCATTCGTGCATACACGGGGTATCAACGGCCGACTCGAAGCATTCCCGAAGTTTGACTCGGATATAATTGGCGTTAAGCACGGCGTTTTCGGCGACGCGAAGCAGCCCTTCTCTTCCCAACATTAAAATATAAACGTATGCCCGCAGTATGACCGCGAAGTTACCGTAGAAGGGCGCGATGTAGCCGATTGATTTTGGCCTGTCGTATTCGAGGGCGTATGTGCCGTCGTCGCGTTTGACTACAATCGAGACGGGCAGATAATCGACGAGTTTGCCCATAACCCCGACGGGGCCTGCGCCTGGACCGCCTCCGCCGTGAGGCGTTGCGAAGGTTTTGTGAAGATTGATATGGACTATGTCGAAGCCGAAATCGCCGGGCCGGGCTTTGCCTGTAATGGCATTGAGGTTCGCGCCATCGTAATAAGCGAGGCCATCGACGCTGTGAATCAAATCGCAGATTTCCTTTATATTCGGGTCAAACAAACCGAGGGTATTGGGACAGGTCAGCATCAAGCCGGCGACTTCGTCATTAAGAACGGTTTTAAGGGCATTGACGTCCATCACGCCTTTGTCGGTGCTGGCTACTGTTGCGACCTTGTAGCCGGCGATGGCCGCACTGGCGGGGTTTGTGCCGTGGGCGCTGTCGGGTATCAGGACGGTGGTTTTCTTATTGCCCTTATCGCGATGATACGCTGCCATAATCATAATGCCCGTCAGTTCCCCGTGTGCGCCTGCTAATGGCTGCATCGTAAAACCCGCCATACCGGTAATTTCGCGCAAAAGCAAATCCATTTCATAAAGCACGGCCAGCGCCCCCTGCGTGAGCATTCCCCCGCCTCGTAACTGGGGAAGCAGCGGGTGAAGATGGGCAAAGCCGGGGTATGAGGCGATGCGTTCAGCAACCTTGGGGTTATATTTCATCGTGCAGGAGCCGAGGGGGTAAAAGCTGGTATCGACGCCGAAATTAAGTCGGCTAAGCTGCGTAAAATGCCTTACTACATCGAGCTCGCTAAGCTCCGTTATCTCGGCGGGTTTATCTCTTAAAAACTCCTTCTTTATATTTATCGTTTCCCCGACATCGCTTCGCGTTGTTTGAACGCCTCGCCTACCCGGCATGCTCTTTTCAAATATCAGTTTCATAGGACGCTCTCCAATGCCTCGGCGAACATACCTATCTGCTGCTTGGTGCGTTTTTCCGTAAAGCATACAAGCATACTGTTTTTCATATCGGGGTAATACCTGCTCAGGGGAAAACCTGCCGCGAATCCCTTTTCTATCAATTTTACTATCACGTCTGCCGCGTCTTTCGGAAGGTCCAGCACAAACTCATTGAAGAACCATTTGGCCCTGAAATGCGGTTTGACTTTTGGTATTGCTGTAAGGCGACCATACGCGTAACTGGCCTTGTCCGCGCAAAGATGGGCGGTTTGGCGCAGACCATCCTTGCCCATTAGCGCAAGATAAACAAGCGCCGTCATTGCGCATAGCGCCTCATTAGAACAAATATTCGATGTCGCCTTTTCCCGGCGTATGTGTTGTTCTCTGGCCTGAAGGGTCATAACAAAACATTGCCTGCCCTGCCTGTCCAGGGTCCTGCCGATAATTCGTCCCGGCATCTTCCTCACGTATTCCATTTTCGCCGCCATAAAACCAAGATACGGCCCGCCGAAAGACATTGGCAAACCCAAACTCTGCCCCTCTCCCGTAGCAATATCTGCTCCCATTGCACCCGGCGTTTTGAGAATTCCCAGCGAAATCGGGTAACACGACATTATTAGAAGAGCGCCCTTATTATGTGCCGCCTGGGCTATGTCGGTGAAGTCGTCGATGCAGCCGAAGAAATTGGGATTTTGTAAAATCACAGCCGCCGTCTCGGTGTCCAGTTTTTCCAAAATCTGGTTTCTATCCGCCTGGCCAGTTGAGCAGTGCGTCTGGATGTATTCAATTTTCAAATTCCGTGTGTATGATTCAATCATTACGCGGTAAATCGGGTTGACGCTGTCGTCGATTATTACCTTGTTTCGGCCCGTAATGCGAAGGGCCATCATCATCGCCTCATACATCGCGGTCCCGCCGTCATAAAGTGAGGCGTTGGCGACCTCCATCTCCGTCAGCCGGCAAATCATCGACTGATACTCGTAAATCGCCTGTAAAGTTCCCTGTGAGACCTCCGGCTGATAGGGCGTATAGGCAGTATAAAACTCGCCCCGCGATATAATCGAATAAACGGCAGCCGGTATGAAATGGTCGTAAAACCCCCCGCCTAAAAAAAGCGTCAGGTCTATCGAGTTTTTGCCGGCAAGCGCCGCAAGCACCTCGCGGACTTCCTGTTCAGCAAGCCCATCGCCGATATTGAGCTTGCCGCACAGAAGCTCTTTGGGAATATCCGAAAACAGCCCCTCCATCGTAAGCCCGATATCCGCCAGCATTTGCCTTCGCTGCTCGTCGGTATTGGCTATGAACGGCATATCTTCAAATCTCCATCTTGCCACAGAGCAAATTTTAAGTTTTTATTTAGCCACAGAGGACACAGAGTTCACAGAGAATAAATTAAAAATAATTTCTCAATAATTTCAGGCAATCCATTTCCTTTTCGAGTTTTATCTCATGGGGATTAATCTTTAGATGTGAACCTTGTTGTAATCCGTCATGAACACGTTTAAATATATCTTGTATTTCCCTTGATTCCAATCCAAATGCTGTTCCATAAAATTTAGAAGTTTTTGAGATTATTCTGGGTAATTTCAGAATTTCCATATTCTCAGGCGCATATCCAAAACCAAGAAAGAATACCCTTTCGGCAGCTTCGAGCATATCGTGAGCATCTTCCAATGCCGAAGTTTTTTCTTCCTCATAAATCGTTTTAATGTTGCAACTAATCTTTTTCAATAAGGCTTCATTTAATGGTGTGCCATATCCAACATAATCAGCTTGATTTTGCCATTGCAGCGGAGCAATTTGGCCATATACATGGATAATCTCGATACTTTTTAAACAACGATAAATCTCGTGTTCTGGAATATCATTAAAGGAATTACGAAGACTTTCGTAGAGTAAATTTTCAAGAGAGCGGTCGTAATTAAATGTGATAAATCCAATCTTCCCATTAGAAAAATCGGGAAGTCGGTCGCCAGTAGTAATACCTCTTATAAAACGATTAAACAGATATAGGTACCAATCTTGTTGTAATTGGTAGGATTGCTCAAGAGAATGACTTTTGTTCTCTATTTCGAGAATCTCAAAAGCAATGATATATTTCCCAGTCGATGCAAGGCGTCGATTGTTTGCCAAAAAAAGATCGATTGATTGAATTCTAGATTTTAAAAAGGTTTTTGCAAAATGGTCAACAATTGAAATCTTGTCTTCTCTCGCACCATAATTTGGTTCAGCGCTGTTTAAATATTCTATATATCTATTCTTGAAACGCAGACAAATATCTTCGCGAAGCTGAGATCCGGAAGGATAACCATACGGACAACTGGCCCCGGCACCAAGAACAAAAACTGTTTTTTTATCTATCAATCTCTGTGTCCTCTGTGGCTAAAAATCTCTGTGGCTATAAACCTTTCAAGTATTCCTCGTATTGTCCGGCGTCCATAAGATTCTTAAG
This sequence comes from Sedimentisphaerales bacterium, assembly GCA_016932095.1. Classification (GTDB taxonomy): domain Bacteria; phylum Planctomycetota; class Phycisphaerae; order Sedimentisphaerales; family Anaerobacaceae; genus Fen-1362. The sequence goes on along the minus strand of JAFGDN010000089.1, from coordinate 46,730 downwards.
CGAATCCTTGTCGGTGAGCCGGATTTTACAAATCCAGCCGGCGCCGTAGCAATCCTTGTTGACCAGCTCCGGCTTGCTTTTAAGCTCCTCATTGACTTCTGTAATCGAGCCGCTAACGGGTGAGTAAACGTCGCTGGCGGCTTTCGAGCTTTCGGCCGCCCCGAGCTGGCCGTTTTGTTTGACCTCTTTACCGACCTCGGGCAGCTCTATAAAAGTCAGCTCGCCAAGCTGGTCCTGCGCATGGTCGGTTATACCGATAGCGGCAACGTCGCCATCGACCTTCGCCCATTCGTGCTCTTTGGTATAAAGCAATCCTTTCACAACCATAATCCCGTCCCTTTATTAAAATTTTTCAAACCTGCTTATAATTTTGCCTTCAATATCCGGCTCAAAGCGGTCGCCTCGCCTAACGTTTTCTTTTCTGCCTTTGCTTTTCTGGCTTTCACTTCTCGCTAAATAATACACGCCAATCGAATCTCCTTCGACAACTTTTCCCTTTTCCATATATACAAGAGCAATCTGGCGATTTCCTACTGTTGCGCTGCTCAGTACCCACCCGATACAAACGCCTTGTTTTATCAGTCCATCGTTTTGCCTGACGGGCCTTACGCCTTTTTCTCCGGGCAGCTCAATTCTGGCTACCTTCATATCGGAACTTTTTGCGTACTTCTCAACCGCTGATTTGCCGACGAAAAATTCTTTCTCAAGTTCCACTGCCCAGCCGTACCCCGCCTCGATTGGCGATATATCATACCGTCCGTCAAGCTCGTGGCCGTACAAAGGCAGTCCCGCCTCAATCCGCAAACTGTCTCGTGCCCCCAGTCCACAAGGTATAGCGCCGGCATCAATCAGCCGGCGCCACAGCTCTACGGCTTTGTCCGGGTGAACAAAAATCTCAAACCCGACTTTGGCGCCGGTATAGCCGGTTCGTGAAATGATGCAGTCAATCCCGGCGAAGTTCGTTTCAAAAAACGTAAAGTTTTTCAATGCCTCTGCCTTTTCAATTGTTGGCGTGTCCGTCAGTTTACTCAACACTTCTAATGAAATTGGCCCCTGCAGCGCGATATCCACCCGGCAGTCCGGCCCGCTGCTTGTATCCCTCATATCTCGAATTAAAACCGCCTCCTGCCAATTCTTAAGAAAAAACTTGCCTTGTTCTTTCTCTGCGGTCTCCGCGTGCTCTGCGGTGAAATATCTCCCTGTTAATAATGCCGACAGATACGCCTTGATTTTCGGCTCATTGGCGGCGTTCACAACAACCATAAATTTATCTTTATCGCGCCGATAAATAATTATGTCATCCAGTATGTTACCGGCTGCATCGAGTATGTAGCTGTATTGAGCAGAACTTGTTTGCAGGGCGCTAACATTATTTGTCGTAATCGCGTCAAGAAAGCTCTCCGCCTCTTTGCCGCCGACCTCCAGTATGCCCATATGCGTGCAGTCAAACACTCCTGCCTTTTGACGAACAGCCGAGTGTTCCTCGCTTATCGACGAATACCACAACGGCATAAGGTAACCGGCGAATTCCGCTATATGGGACTTGTCCGTCAGCTTGAGATGTTCACCGTACAGAACTGTGCCTTTCGCTGGCTGCACCTCTGCCTCGAACTCAAACGCTCCTTCGTCTTGTCGGACTGCCATTTTTGACCTCCATGTTAAAAATCGCAGCCAAGAATAGAGTAATCTCACATAAAGTCAAGCACCGCCTTACAATTCCCGTTTTTTTTCAGGACTTCCTCATTTTTGCATTTTTACTTTTTGATTTTCTTCCGGGAAGTTCAACCTCGCGAACTCTCCGTGATATTTCCTCGCCGCCGCGTCATACGCCCTGCCTGCTTCTTCTTCGCTTTTGAAACTGCCCAGGTACACCCTTTTCCCATTATAACGTATATATAGCTGCCATCGTATCCTCCGTTTGTCAAAATAAGCGCCCCTGTATTTTGATGATGTCTTCGACCTCGTCTTTCGCTTGTTGCACTGGTTCTGCGAATGTGTCGCTAACCGCAGGTTCTCCTTTCGGTTGTCTAAGCTGTCTCCGTATTTGTGGTCGACTAACTTGTCCTTCGGCGCGTTCATTATTTCCCTGTGCAATCTCACGATTTTCGTCTGTCTCGGCCCGACTTTGGCGTGCCTGACTGCGTATAAATTCTTCCCCGTTCCGATGACGCTCCAGTTGTATTTTCCAAACCGCCTGTAATCCTCCTGGTCAACCTGTGTCCGCTCCCCCTCGCCAAGATTTATCCAGCGATATGCGCTGCCGTATTTCCGTCTGCGATAAACCATCACAGGCCACGCAATAATCTCATCCAGCCATACTGGAATCCTGAATGTTACATTCACGACAGCCGCTTGGGCCATTGGTTTATTGGCTCTTGAAATTTGTTTGTCATTTGTGTTTTGTAATTTGTTACTTTCTTCGCCTTCCATTCCTCATCCCTCGCCTTTCTCACCTTTCACACTTTTCGCCCTCTTCTCACCTGTTCTACTGCTCAACTGCTCTAATCTCTCGTTGTCGAGCACTCGGCTCGGCAACGCGGTATTATACCAAATAATTCTATTTTTTCAATGAATTTCTAACCTTTTTAACGTCCAAATCAGAAATGGCTATAACTAATTATTTATAAAGGACTTACGATAGCGGTCTTGTATAAAAAAATTCAAAAATTCCGGTCTTTCGGCTTAAAACTTGTCCTCTGAACCCGCGTTTTCAACCAAGGGCCTCCAAATCCGCCCCAAATCGGCCTTTATACCACATAAAATGCGGCTTTTTATCAACTAAGGGTATGAAAACCTGTCCCCGCCTGCCTCGGCGGATCCAAAGGCGAAGACGGGTGTAATCCGTAGTTCAACTAAAAACTCAAAACTAAGAATTCAAAACTTTAATACGGCCACGGCCAGCTAACCGTATATTCCAGCACTGCCGGCGTATTAACATCCGCCTCAACCGCTACCCTCATCGCGTAAGCCGCCCGCTTCTCATACTTGTGCGTCGACTTCTCAATCTTCCAGTCGATATGCGGCATCTTCTCATCCACAAATACCGTCACCGGCTCCTCCTTGCGATTTCGAATCTCAATCTTATTTGTCACATACCTCCTGCCCCATTGCGTCTTGTCGTCGGTCATTATTCGCTCGGCCACAATATCAAACGCGTTGCCTATATAAAGCGACAATTTCTCATCCTTTGGCGTATGGTCAATCTCGTCCTCGCCGACAAACTGTAAGCTGTTGTCCGCCGGGTCATTCTTAAAAACCCGCACTTTGCCCTTAGGCAGCGCTATCCCCATCTTATTTTCCTTTTTGTTCTCGAACTCGATTTTGATATTGACCTTTCCTTTTATCGGCTGGGGGCTCCTGCTTGCTTGCCACCAGTTCCATCCTTCATATTCGTAAACAAAAATCTTCTTCGCCTTTACGCCTTCAGCCGGCTCGATGAATTCAATCTGCTTGACCTGGTTATTGTTTATAGTGCTCTTCCTTCCTAAGGTGTACATATGATATTCCATAAACGCCTTTTCCGCGAAGCCGCCCGCTTCTTCCAAATCCATTGCCACTCTCTTAGTATAAACACGGCCCAATTCCATTGCCGGCTGAATCCGCCTCACGTCGCCCGCAATCAGTTTCAGCGTCGCGTCCTTGTAACCCGCGCCGCTGTGGTTATCAATCGTTACCCAGCCCGAAAAATCCAGCGCCGTATCATCTGCGTTCAATACCGCCGTATAATCCGCCTTCCAGCCGATTGCCCCCGTTGTATATGCAACCTCCGCTAATTGCTCGCCTGACTTTTCCGACTGCACAAGCCACACCAGCGTAGGCCGTGTTACCAAATCATCAGGCAATTCCTTTAACGCAATCTCCTCAACACCTGCTCTGCCAATCACCTCAATTCCGCTATCACTTTTCACAATCAAGTCCGGTCCGACAGCCGCCAGTAGTGTTCCTTCGACAAATTTCCGCGCATCTGAACCGCTTCCCTTAACGGCAACCATTACCTCCTTGTCGATATAACGCTTCAATAAGCTGTCCGCGTTGACGAGGTCGTATTCATAATTCTGCTCTAAGACCGACACCGCCCCCGGCGATGACAGGCAGGTGAACTTGACGCTTGTCGGGTCAATCGCCGAGGCCACATCCGTAAACCGCATGGTATTTTTTCCCTTCTCGAATTTCATTTTCCTTGCCTCGCGAACCACAGCAAAATTATCGTTGTAAATAGTCAGTCCAACTCCCGGCTCAGCCGCACCAAAACAGCTTGAACCTGCAACCAAAACCGCTGCCAATAAGAACAAAATCCTGTGCCTCATTTTATATCTCCTTTTTATTTCACTGTATATACCTTAAGTACTTCGTCGCCGTAGTGGTTGATTACTTTGACGGCGATTTTGCCGGTTTCGGGCTTGTCAAACGGGCGGCTTTTTGTCGAATACAGCATCGACCAGGCCGACTCATCTATCTCCGCCCGCAGCGCACGTTTCAATCTCTCATACGGCTGGTCAGCCCCCGTAAAATATGCGTGTCGCACAAAGAAACTCTCCTCGTTATAATTGGTGTCGATAAACCAGCACGCAATATCATCGGTCGAATTATTGCGAATCTGCCCGGTTGTCGGGTCGTAAATATCCAGCCCTCTGATTTCCACCTGCAATTTACCGTCTTTGACCTTTCGCACCTCCAAATCCGGCTCGCCGAACACCATAAACAGGTTCCCCGCCCCGGTCTTTTTCAAGAAATCATCTCCCATCTGCAAATCCGCGTTTATCCGCGTCGGCAGCACCGTCAATTTCCCGTATCGCTTCGCCTCCTCGTTTACGTGCGGGTCAAACGCAAATCCGCAGACCAAAAGCAAATCATACCCGATACCCTGCACCGCTTCTTTCGCCGCCTCTCGCACAAGGTCAGGCCCCACCGTCCCATGCTCAGGCCCGATACAAACCGCGACACACCGGCTTTTACCGCCCGATTCTGTGTATTCCCCGACCGCGTGAATCCATACCCCCGCGTGCACGTCTAACCGGTCGAACTTCAGCCGCTCGTTTTTAATTGTGTTCTGCACGCCTGCTTTTTTAAGGTTTTCGATTATTATATTGCCGAATTGCCCCGCCCCTAACATCTTCGTCGCAAAGCCAATCTCATTCGGCTGCATCAATTCCTTCTTCTCCTCGAAGCTGATTGTCCGATGAGGCGATAAGCTCTCCACCGTAAACGGCCCCGTTACCCTTATGCGCTTGTTGTCCTCATACGGCTGGTCGAATAGTAATTCCACGTCGGCGTTTTGTGCAATCGAATCATCAATCTCTTTTTGTCTCTTCTGACGCAGCTCCCACCATTCCTTCAATAATTCTTTCGCCTTCTTTCCGTCCTCCGTCTTCTGTCTTCCGTCCTCCAGTTCTCTCGGTATTTCCCACTCCTCCCACTTTGTCCCCAGTAACTTGTTTGTCTCCCCCCTCACCGGCTCCATCTTTTCCTGATACCTCGCGTAAATCGCGTCGATTTGCTCATTATTCGCTATCGCCTTCAACGTTATATGCGGCACGCGCTTATATACAAATCCCTTCTTTATGTCCCCACCGGTCTGATACGAAGTCGGAACCAGTCCCGTGATTTCACTTTCTTTCTTCACCCCCTCCGGCGAATCGCTCAAAACATAATACGCAAATCTTCCCGTCATTAGCCGCGTCCGCGCAAGCGCAATCGCCACCCTGCTCGTATCTATCGTTATCCACCGCCTTCCCCACTCCTCCGCCACAAACCCCGTCGTCCCTCCCCCACACGTCGGGTCCAATACCAAATCCCCGGGGTCGGTGCTTAGTAAAATACATCTCTGAATAATTTCTGTGTCGGTTTGAACGACAAAAATTTTCTCAAGAGAGCTTCTTGTCGTATCCCATAAGTTACTTAATGGCTGATAAGGATAATCTTGGTGATAGGCAATATAACAAGGTCGGTCTATCGAATACATAAGACGATTTGACAGAATTAGGCGCTTCATTCCTGTCTCGTGAGTCCTCCAACTTTTGGCACGTGCTTTGTTAATACGTCCTTCAAGTTCAAAATCGTATGTGCAGCTTTCAGTATATCCAGACGAAAGTAAATCACTTGGATAAAAGATTTTCAGGTCAGGATTGATAAGGTCAGGTGTTTTTCGTTCTGTTTCTGTCATTCGCCTTCTGAATCCGTCTTGTCGTTCTATCCACGAGTAATTTGTTCCTTCTCCAAGTCGTTTTTCTTCTGATAATTGACGAAATTTTGTTTGGGTTTTATCTTTCCCATACCAAATAAGCCAGTTACTTATAGCGGGAAGATATTTTTCACCTAAAGGAGCAGTAGTTCTAAAGGTGATTAAACTTATACAATTCTCTACTCCAAAAACTTCGTCCATAAGGCAACGCACGAGGTGGACGTTTTCATCACCGATCTGGATGAAGATTGAGCCGGTTTCTGTGAGGAGGTCTCTTGCGACAATCAGGCGGTCTCTCCAGTATGCAAGATATGAATGAATCCCCAATTCCCATGTATCGCGGAACGCCCTTATTTGTTCCGGCTGTCTCGTTAAATCCTCCGCCTTGCCGTCTTTCACGTCCCGCTTTCGCGTCGATACCTGCCAGTTCGACCCGAACCTTATCCCGTAAGGCGGGTCGATATAAATCATTTGCACCTGCCCTTTTAAGCCCTCCTTTTCGGCAAGCGAAGTCATAACCAAAAGCGAATCACCTAAAATCATCCGGTTTGACCAGTTCGCATCGTGCTGATAAAACTCGACCATTTGCTCAAGAGAAGGAATTCCGTTGAAATCGGAAAAGAAATCCAATTGCTGCGGCTTTCCCTTTTTCGCCTGCTCTCGAATGTCCTCGATTATTGCCTGCGGCTTGATTTTCTCCTGTATGTAAATCGGCACAGAAGGAACGGCCAATTCGGACTTGTCCTGCTCATCTTTTCCCTTCCAGACAAGCTGCGGGTCAATCGACGGGTCTCTCGCGTAAAGCAGCCCCGAATACTTTACTTCTTTGGGCTTTATCTCATCTTCCTTTACAAACCCGCGCAATTCTTCGGTAGGTATATTCTTGCGTTTGTCTTTGTGTTTGACCGATTCTATCGGCACCTGTCGGCCATTTTTCTTTTTCGCCATTTCGTATTACCTGACCCTTCTAATCTGAGATTTCAAATTTGAGCTCTGAGATTTTCTTTATTCTTCTTCCTTCGGGTAATCCTGCGGCCTCGCCTTTCGCATAGTTTCTTCGAGCCGTTTTTCAAACGCTTCCCTGTTTTTATTGCCCTGATAAACAATACGGACCCGGTCGTTAAGGTGCCTCTGCCCCTTGATGTCGCTATTCTGAAGATTATCCGCCCAGCCGCGTATCTGCCGCGAGCACGATTCGGCCAAAGTTTTTAGATTTGAAATTTCAGATTTGAGATGAGCGGCTTCGGGAAACCGTTCCGTAAAAAGCAGCATCGACCGCGCTTCTCCCGCTGACCCGCGCGATATATAAAGAAAGGCGAGCAGTTCCGCTGTCGTCCCCCGCTCATATCCCTCAGCGATGTTATTCGATACCGACAGCGACGCCCGACGCAATTGGTCGCGCAGGTCGCCGGGCTGGTTAAAAAATTTATCTTTCGTCAAGATATATACCCGCACGGCCAGCTCTATTGCCGCCTGCCAGACCGGCAAATCCTCAAATCGCTCATACTTCATCTTGTCTCTCCTTCTGAAATCTTAAATCTTAAATCTGATATTCATCTTTTGAAATCTGAAATCTGAGATTTGAAATCTGAGATTTTCTTCACTGCCGCCTTTATCGTATTCTTCGCGTCCCATGGGTCAGCTATTTCAATAAACGCCCATCGCCCGAACTCGCCGTGATTGTTTATCGCGGGAACCCACAAATTCCTTGCTGTCGTTGCCTTCGCTTCTTTTTCTTTGTCCCGTTCGCCTGTAACCTCGACAATCAGATTAAGCGTATCCTCTTTGCCCTTACCATCATTGACTCGCACGATGTAATCGGGAATGTAATTATGCTCTTCTCCGCTGACTGTGTAAGGTATCAAAAAACCTAAGTTATGGTTCTTTACGTATGAAATCACCAAACCTTCTTCGCCAAGCTCCTCAATCGCCTGGGCCATTTTCTGTTCCCACGACTCCGTGTCGGCCACAACGTGCGAGACGTGGCAATATCTCGCGTCCGTCGCATACACCGGCTTTGAAGTATCGAAATCAACGTATCTTGTCGAACCAACCGTGTTATATGGCTGCAAAATCGGCATTATCGCTTTTTGCCCTTTTTCTGAGGTGACAATCGAATGATAAATCCTGTCTGCCGCGTTATGGGCAAACTCAATCAAAAGCAGCATTTGTGGAAAAGTATTGTCTTTGCAAACCACGCACTGGTTAAGCCACCTTTTGGTAATGTCTAAAAGCTGCGGAAACAGCCATTGCTTGATATTCCCGTCGTTGTCCCTGAAATACTTTTCAAGCGTCAGCTTCGCCAATAGAAACGCAACTTCCTGCGGCCTTCTCTGCTTCAAATCATCGAGCGTATGTATGACGCTCTCGCCGACAATCGGCGCATTTTCTGTCTTCGACGGTATATCCGCTGTTGATAGAGTGTATTTCGATTCCTCGGTAAATGTAACTACAAGGTTCTCCGATGGCAGCTCGTAGCGATAACCAAGCACCCTCGGAAAAGTAATCTCGCAATTGATTCTGTCCGCAAGTGCCTTGACTCTGGTTACAGGCGGTGGCGGTTTTGGTGGCCCGCCGGCGCCAGCGCACGGTATGAATGAAAACGGCACCCCGTAAACCTCTGCATATTGTGGCTGAAACAGCCCGTTTGGCTCCGGCTCGTAATTTGTCCGTCTCAAACCCCGGCCCACTACCTGCTCACACAATAACTGTGTGCTGAACGCCCGCACCCCAAGTATATGCGTAACCGTATTTGCGTCCCATCCCTCCGTCAGCATTGAAACTGAGACAACGCATTTAACGTTTTCACCTAACCTTCCCTGCTTGCCGATTGTGTTCATTACCTCTCGAAGCAAGTCCTCATCGGTCAGGTTTTCAGGGTCTCGACCGGGAAATCTTAGTCGGTATTCTTCTTTGAACTCGTCTATTTCGCGGGCTGCAACCTTCTTGAAATCAGAACTCATCGCCTCCCCTGATTCCAACTGTTCGCTGTCTATCAAAATCGTGTTCGGTCTGTGCGTCCAGCCCCCGTTCTCCTCGTTGCTGAAAATCGCCAACTGTCCCGGCACGACAACCGTCTTGTCTTCTGCTAACGTTTTTTCCCATCCCGCAAGCCAGTCAAAAACCAGCTTCGATACGTTTGTGTTGTTGCACACAACGATAAACACCGGCGGCGTCCCCCCGTCCGGGCTGTTTTCCCAATGCTTGTAGTATTTCTCATAGTTGCCGTATAAACTCCGCAATGCCCCTTCAAGCTCTACCGGCAGCTTCGGCTCGCCTTGAATTTCCTCGGTCCTTCGCCCCTTCTTCGGCAGGTGCTCTCTTATCCGCACCCAAATATCCCTGTATGTTGGCTGCTCTCCGGTCATTGAATCGTCCGCTACAGGCACTCGCGGAACCTTCACTATCCCGCACTCAATCGCGTCTATAAGCGAAAAATCCGATACGACCCACGGGAAAAGTGTCCCCTCACCGTAACCCGAACCGCGAAGGAAAAATGGCGTCGCCGACAAATCGTAAATGGCTTTCACCCCTATTTTGTTCTTCACCGCCTCCAGACCCGAAATCCATACTCTCGCTGCCTTCTCCCGAATTTCCGCCTCTTTGCGGTCATCGCCTGTAAGTTTCACTTCCTCCCCATCCGGCTTATGGCGATAACAGTGATGCGCCTCATCGTTGATTATCACGATATTCTTCTTGCCGCCAAGTTCCCGGCACACCCTCCGCACCATTTCAGCAGGCGTCTCAAGGAATCTTTCTTCGTCCCCTTGTGCAACTATTGTCTTTGTGAGCTTCCCTGCCGCTATCTTTTCGCGTCGCAAAAATGCGTGAAAATTTGTAATCAGCACCTTCGCCTTGCCTAGTTCATCCATCATATCCGCAGGTAAAATATCTCGCTGTTTGTAGTAGTTGTTCGGGTCATTAGGCAAAAGCACTCGTAGCCGGTCTCGTATCGTTATTCCGGGTGTCGAAATCAAAAAAGTATCCGAAAATCTCGCGTCCTGACTGTTTGCCAGCTTGTTTAACGACTGCCACGCAATTAGCATCCCCATTACTACGGTCTTTCCGCTTCCCGTTGCCATTTTGAACGCGATTCGGAAAAGCCCCGGATTTGCACCTTCGTTGGCCTGTCGTAAATCGTTCTCAATCCACAAATCCCCGCACTTGCTCGCCGCTTCGGTTATATAAATTGCTGTCTCAAGTGCTTCTATCTGGCAGAAAAATAGCTTCTTATCCCTCTGCGGATTCGTCCAGTATTCCAATAGCCGCCTTGTTACCTTGCTTATCCCGATGTAGTTGCCTTGCCTCCAGAGCGCAACCCGTTCGCGAACACGGTTTATAAAATCATTCTCTTTGAGACGGTCTTTCGTCCATTCCGTGTTGAACGCTAACTGCCGCTCTCGTCCTCGTCTTCGCGGCTGTGGCACGGGCACAAAATACGCGCTTACCCGGCGATGCTCGATAATTTCATCGGTAATACCTTCGTCTGTAAACTTAAAATGCCGCTTCGGCTCCGCAAAAGCTGAATTCAAAATCGGATTCTCTATTACTACCTGTTTCAAAGTTTCCTCCAATGTAGTCAATATCGCCTCGATAATACCACCCCCTCCCCCCTAAAACAAGCCCCGTTTCGTGGCTATAAACTGTTTTTCAAAAAAGTTCCGAAAATGATTAAAAACTTGCTCAAAACAACTCACTTTCCTTCACTTTTTGCTCATTTTTACTCACTTTTTAACTCTTTTTTCTAAAATTGACGCTCGCGTCATCTCGTAGCGAAGCGGAGATCCCAAGGTTGAGCTTCATTTGGATTAGCAAACCTGGGACCCACAATCCTTCCCCCGGCTGCAAACGTCGTACGTTTAACGCAACCGACACGAGCCGCGCAACCGCAACCTCTCGACTCAACCTTCGTTTCCGTATTCATTTCTGTTTCTCCTTAAAATTTTATTTTTTATACTTTCAATATGTGCAGCTGCGCCGACATTATTCATAAACAGCGTTCGTCTCGCTGGTTTCGGGGATATTGTCTCCCGCCGCCGGCGTTACGTAAAGTAAAACCTTCCCTGCCTGCCCTTCCTGCCCCAGCATATCTTTGGCTGGGGGAACGTCGTTATCGGGGGAGTGGACTCATGGTGAGCGGACCTGTCTTGAGCGCAGCCGAAAGAGTCGAACCAACCGAAGGGCTTGCGCAAAAAACGCGCCTGCCAGTTCCGCCGTATCCGCTTACAACGCCCGATAATGTTTTATTGTCTTCCCTGCTCGCCGGCATTGACGAAAAAGACAAAAGTCGTTATTATCGCCGTAGTAAGCGGACCCGCCTTGTGCGAGGTCTCGCCTTTAGGCGGATGTGGCGGAACTGGCAGACGCGCAGGCTTCAGGAGCCTGTGGGATTAAACCCGTGGAGGTTCGACTCCTCTCATCCGCAATAGATTTCGAATCCCATTCCCCATTGTGTTTTAACGTTAGTGCCGTCTTAGGCCGATAAATAAAAATGTGTATAATAACCCGGCTGCCGGCTCGCCGGCGGCTATATTTTGCCCGGGCGTTTTGGGGCTACGGAGAACGAATATGGCTAATATTTTGTGGACATTTTCACGCCAGCTAAGCGGGCTGGACCCTAAACTGTTGCTGGCCATTGCGCTGGTTACAATCGCGGCGGGTATCTTTTCTCTGCTCGGAGGGCTGGGCTTCAGAAAATTGCTCTTTATTATCATCGGGCTGTATTGCGGCGCCGGCTTTGTCGTCTCAGGAAAGTGCTCCAACATTTTTCTTGCCATCGCCTCAGTTGGCGTAGGTATTACCCTGGCGCTAACCCTGCAGGACGCCTTCCTTGTTCTGGCAGCGTCGCTCTTTGCCGCCATCTATGGCTTTTCAACCCTTATTCATCCATACGTCAACACATCCGGCGAGCTTGTTGATATCATGCGCGACCTCGCTATCGGCGTCCCGTTTTACAACTGGCCGTTTTTGCTCATTTTGGTAGTCATTCCCATTGCCGCCAGGGCTACATGGTGGCACGGCACTGCAGCCGCGCTGTGCTCGCTCGCCGGAACCCTGTTATTGCTTGCGGGAAGCATTATGCTGTATGTCGCAAGCGGGCTCAAGGTGGCAGAAAGTATATTCAGCAAGCGGGAAATATATCTCGGTTGTGTTGCCGCGGTCGTTGTCGTCGGCACCGTGGTTCAAATATTATTGCTGCCGCGCTTAAGCAAACGTATCGCCGACGCCAAAGAAACCGCAAGGATACGAAGAATACGGTTTAAAAAGAATAAATCCGACGACCAGCCGGCGCCCAAAAACACTACCTGGCGCACGGCTTAATGCAGAACCATCAGCCCCCCCGGCAGACGCGTCGGGGCTTAATATTAAAGGAGCGTTATCGATGAATCTTTTAATGATTCTCGCCCAGACAAGCAAGGCCCCCGGCAATTTCGACTCCGCCCAGGTTGACTACGGCACAAAATACGTCCTGCAGGCCCTTGACGCAATCTGGCAACAGGCAACCGCCCTTACCTGGCAGCAGGCGGTTATAGCGATTGCCTTTGGCTCAATCCCGCTTCTGTATGGCTGGCGCATCTATAAACTTCTGACCGTAATTGGTTTCGGCCTGTTGGGCATTTTCGTAGGGAAATGGGCAGGCACACAGCTCGAACAACCTATAATTGGCGCGATTGTAGGCGCCATCACACTCTCGATAGTAGCCCTGCCCCTGATGAGATGGGCGGTCTGCGTTCTCGGCGCAGTCGCCGGCGGCGTTATCACATCAGGAATATGGTATTCGTTCTTTTTGCCACAACAATACGTCTGGGCCGGGGCCATGATGGGCATAGTCGCGGGAGGAATGCTGTCTTTCGCAATCCTGAAGCTTTCAGTGATGTTCTTCACCAGCTTTGCCGGCTCATCACTTGTTATCCTCGGCACATTTGCTTTAATTTACCGTTATGAAACTTTTGTGAACGACCCGCCCACAACGCATCTTAACGAGCTTTTTTACGGTAATCACTTGTTTTTGACTATATTGCTTATTTGCAGCGTCGTATTCGGCATAATCCTGCAGTTCAAATTGCTCAAAGAATCCAAGGACTGGTCCGTCTAAATCACCGAAGAATTATCCTGCTACCGGCATGATTTCCGGGGAAAGTTTCAACACATGGGTCGTCGGTAATAACATTGACCTTCGCAAACGCTTATGCGTCAAGCCCCTTGATTTATCCTCGAATTTCCCTCAAAATCAATCCTCAGCGAAACGCACGAAAAAATACTAAAGGCAAAGAAATGCCAAAAAAAGAGTATTCACAATATCAGAAAGGCGTCATATCCAACTATTATGGCAACCTCAACGCCATAATGCTCCAAAAGCTAAGCGAGCTGGTCAGCGAGCTGTATCTGGCCGACACCGACGCCAAGCGCGGCCGGCTCTGGGAACGGGCGAAGAAAGCTATGGTCAACCTCAAAATCCCCGTGGGCCTAATCGACCATATTATGGCCAAAAAGGACGTCCGCATATTAGCGAAAAACCTCAATGAATGGCTGGCAAAAGCCAAATAACAGACCTAAAATAACGTTTCAGGCCCTTAATTTTACTTTTTTGACACCAATATTGTGCCGATATATCCCTTCAGGAGATTATGACTACCTTGTTTTTGGAAACTGCTGCTTCAAAACTTATAATTTGAATAGTGTTTCAATACGAGGAGCAGGAAAAATGACAGTTAAATACGAAATCTCAAAATCTGTGTATCAAACCGAAGATATGGGTCTGTTAAGTATTCACGATATGCTCAATTACTTCGAGCAGATGGGCACAATGCGTGTTTCGGACCTGCACCTAAAAGTCGGCGCCCCGCCAACCTATCGAGTTGACGGCGACCTCGAAAAGCTCAAAGGCCCGCTCCTGACACAGGATATGGCAGAGCAGCTTATCCTGCCGCTGCTGAGCGACAACTCATTAGAAAAGCTCCGCGAGATGCACAGCGTTGATTGCTCCTATCGGCTCGACAAAACGCATTTCCGCATCAACGTCTTCCGAGAAAACGACGGCATCTGCGCGGCCATCCGTGCGTTATCGGCAGACATACCGACGGCCGAAAAAGTGGGCTTTCCAAACGATATATGGAAAGACATCATTAACAGAAAACACGGTCTTGTCGTGATTACCGGCGTTACAGGCGCCGGGAAATCCACCACCATCGCCTCGTTAATAAACCGTATCAGCGAGGAACGCTCCTGCCGAATCATCACAATCGAAGACCCAATCGAATACATTTTCGCGCAGAAAAAGGCGCTTATTTCTCAGCGGGAGATCGGCAGAGACGTCTATTCGTTCATCGACGGCCTTCGCTCGATGCTGCGAGAGGACCCCGACATCATATTCGTGGGCGAAATGCGCGACGCAGAGACAATCGCAATGACGCTTATGGCAGCAGAAACGGGGCACCTGGTTTTCTCGACGCTTCACACCAGGGACACAGCCGGCACAATCACCCGTATCCTCGATTACTTCCCGCCCGGCAGGCAAAACGAGGTTCGCAACCAGCTTTCACTCGGCCTGGCTTATATTGTCAGCCAGAAGCTTATCCCGCGGAGGGACGGTAAAGGCCGTATCGCCGTGATGGAAATCCTCAACAACAACTACGCCGTGGCCAACCTGATTAGAACAGGAAAAGTCGAGCAGCTTTATTCGCAGCTCCAGACCAAAGGCCAAGGCAAATACGACGAAAAAATGATTACGATGGAAAAACACCTTGCCCACCTCGTCAAAGAGGACTTAATCGAATACGAGGAAGCACAAAAGTGGGCCAACAACCTCAACACCTTTGCCGAGGCGATGAGAAACGAATAATCAGAACCGGCGGGGTTAACCCCGACCTGCAAATTTTACACCACAAAACTCCCGTTCATACGGGAGTTTTTTTTCACTATGAGATACATCATTATTTATTAGCCAAAAGTCACTTTACAAGTTTCGCGATTTGTTTGAATTGGGGATGGTCGGCGGATTTAAGGATTTCAAATAAGGGCGTTTCGGCGCATAAGCTTAGCACAACAACATTCGCATCGGGCGAAGGGTGCGGTCGAGGGGATTGAAGACAAGGCCGAGTATTTCGAGGGTAACAACGCCGAGTAACGGCTGGTCAGCCCCTTCACCGAGAATCACCGGTGTATGAGCTTCGCCCTGAGGCAGCTTGATATACATTTCTGAAATCGACCTTTCAATTGTTGTGCCGTCGGCAAGCGTAAGAGACATTTGTCTTTTTGGCTTCAAGCCGATGGCCTTCCAAACATTACCTGGTAAAACAGTATAAGTAGCGCCACTGTCAATCAGAAACCTGACGTCGGCGTGTTTACCTTTCGGCCCCTTTACTTGTCCATCGACGTATGTAATTCCCATAATTTTACAACCTTCTTTCTATCATATTATACGTGTTTGACGCCATTTAAGCAATACTACAGTAATGAAATTGAAGGCAACCTCTAAAAACATATTCTGTCATTGCGAGCGTAGCGAAGCAATCTCAATTTTTGAGCGAAGAACAGAGATTGCTTCGTCGCTGCGCTCCTCGCAATGACAATTATTAGAGGTTGCCTGATATGGTTACTTTACTAATTTTGCTATTAGCCGGAATTGGGGATGGTCGGCGGATTTAAGGATTTCGAATAAAGCCATTTCAGTAGAGCTTATGTGTGCCCCTTCGGCGGCGATTCGATTAAGGCCGATTTGCCTGTTGTCCGGCGTTCTCGATGAAACCGCGTCGGCAATAACGTCAACCTCGAAATTCTCCTCCATAAGGTCAACGGCCGTCTGATAAACGCAGACGTGTGCCTCTATGCCGCAAAGCAAAACCTGTTTGCGGCCAAGCTTCTCCAGCTTCGTATTGAACTCCTCACAGCCGCAGCAACTGAAACTCGACTTGTCTATCGGCTCATTGCCAGCCAGAAGCTCCGCTATCTCAGGCACGGTCGGCCCAAGCGAGGCGGGGACCTGCTGGCACCAAAGAACGGGAATTTGGAGGATTCTTGCGGCCTGAATAAGAATACGGATATTCTTGAAGAGCTTGTCTTTGTCGTGCATTAATCCGGCCAGTTTTCCCTGCACGTCAACGATGACTAAACAACAATCCTTTTCGTTAAGCATCGCTTTTGCCGGATTTCATAAAACCGACTTTAATATTTGCTGATGATGATGTTCAAATCCACGCGCACCCGGTCGGCGGCGCCTTTTGGCGCTGCTGCGGAACCTTTTTCGCTTGAAGTCAAAACCGGTTTGGGAATAGCTATCAGCTCAGGGCAGGTATTATCTGTAAGCGCCAGAACCGTCCGCTCCGGCGTAATGCGCTCGATACTATTCAACGCGGCGAAATCCTTTGCTAAATGGTTTCGTTCGTCGGCGGTATCCTGTTGTGCAATGACGGTAATCTGCTCAGGCCGGACTTCCTCGACCGCCACCGACCGGCCGAAATCGCCGGTTTGAACGACAAGCGTTGCCGAGTCGAACTTTGACCATATAGACGCCAGGTCCGACATCAATGCCTCAAAAGCCCCCTTGCTGCAAAGAACCCTGTAAGTGTTTCGGCCGGGGCCTTCTTTTTTCACCTCGTATTTCAGCCAGGTGCTTTCATCCAATAGCTTCCTGACAAATGCGTCAACGCCGGCGAAATCCGCCGTCTGCAATTGCAGTGAATATACGCCGATGCCGGCGTCGGCTGTCGGGGATTTGTCCGCCTTTGGCTCAACAGCAACGGGATTTTTAACGTCCGTAGGACCGGCAACCTGGAAAATCACCGCTGCCAAAATGCCGAAAAGCCCGACAATCACCGATGCCGCAAGGACGTGACGCACCAAAAGATGCCTCGCCCCCTGCCGATTTTCGATTTCTATTCTCCCGTCATTTGTCCGATTGCTAATCAACTGCTTTATCCCCGCGACCACCTTTGCGGGCGGCTCCGCAGGCGGCAATGAGCCGACCAGTAACCGGCATCGCTCAATCGCTTTCAGCCGGCCGGCGATTTCCTTGTCGGCGCTGACAAGCTGCCGGACCTCGGCCTGCTCCTGCTGAGTCAGCTCGCCATCCGCAAAGCCGTTCAGCAATTCTTCGATTTTTTGTTCATTTCTGTTTATCATCGCACAAAGGCCTCCAGAATCTGCCTTAACGCCGTCCTGGCCCGGCTCAGCCGGCTTTTTACCGTGCCAAGCTCAACTCCCAGAACATCCGCAATCTGTGCATAATCCATACCTTCTATATCCCGCAGCACTATCATCGTCCGGTGCTCCTCATCGAGCTTGTCTATGGCCTTCTGAACAAGCTCGCATAACTCCCTGTTTTCCGCCACTTCGGTTGGGTCGGGCGTTTTTTCATCCAAAAGAACCGCACCCAAAGACCCGCGGAGATCGTCATCCCGGCCGCTCGATGCGTCAAGCGATGTAAACCCCTTCAACAGCTTCCTCTTTCGGTAGTTCAGCGTGAGGTTCACCGCTATCCTGAATACCCAGGTGTAAAAAGAGCTGCGGCTTTCAAAACCGCTTATATTCTCTATTATTTTGACAAACGTGTCCTGCGTTAGTTCCGCCGCGTCGTCGGGATTCGAGCAAATCTTCAATATGACGTTGTAAATCCGGCCCTGGTACTTGCCTACGAGCCGTTCAATGGCCCTGGCGTCGCCCTGACGCCATTTTTGAACCAAAACCTCGTCCTCAACGTTTATTTGTCGCTGGTTCGCCAATCTCAGACCCTTATAGGACCTAACCCTAAATCCTTCCTCCCCAAGTTACTCAATAACGCGTATATAATCACAAATCTCTGCTTGCCGGTCAATTGAATTCGCAAACACTCCCCAAAATACCCTTAAAAACAACCGGGGCCTGCAATACCCATCGGCGTTGCAGGCCCCGAAAATTGAGACACAGTGTAAATTACGGCCAGGGTTCGCAGGCAGGATTCATCGGGTCAGTATTGCAATCTATCCCCCAGGTTTGCGCCAGTAAAGCCACGTCTCCAAAATTCACGAAACCATCCGGACTGCCCTCTGGATAAATGTCCGCTGCCATACCATCGCCAAGCCATTGTCGGCTTATAAGCTCAATATCACCAAGGCCGACCACGCCATCGTTATCAGCATCACCCTCCAGGAACACTTCACATTGCGAAAAGGTCTCGTTGGTAATGGTAATCGAGGGAATATTTGCCGCTGTTAACAGCATATCTGTGTATCCATCAAACTGCACGCTGATATCCTGTGCATACACAGCTATTTCATCTACCTGGACGACGTTCCCTTTGGGGGTCGTCACAAATGGCAAGGGTAAACGGCAGTAGGTCAGGTGAATATCGGGTATTATACGAATACCCGGAGGCAATATTCTTATCCGAATCTTCAAAGTTATTCGAACGTTATTTGGTATCCGAATGGAAGACCAGGCAGGGCTTACGGGACTAATATTTACCTCCGTGAGAACAAGTTTTCTGTTCAGATAGTACTCCGCCGTTAGCGAGTTTGGTCCGAGTGCCGAAAAATCTATAGTGGAAACCGCTTCACCTGTAACTGTGCACACGGTTTTTGCCGTTGAGACAGTTTGGTTTGGCTCTCCATTTATTGTTCCTGTGCTGGTTGCCTGGATGTAACTGCCAACCGGAAATTGATAAGGGTCGCCCACATCAAGGTAATTTACATGCAATGAAGTAATATTTTGTGGAAGGGCAACCCGCGTTCCATCGTTACCACTTGAGCCAATGTTCGAGACAGCCAAAAAGCCGTTAGAATCAATATTTAACTGTGCGTTTCCTAAAGGCCAGTGAGTCAGACCGCAGAAATCCACAGCAGGTGGTTCAGGGATTTCGGGAACGCCAAAGCCGATGCCGTCATACCAGGTACGCCGTGCAGGTGATTCACCCGGTCCGTCATCGACGTATACGGTGATTAAATCGCCAGTGACCTGGCCCAAATATGCTTGCCAAAGTTTACGGCCCATAGTGTCGTACCCTGCCTGAACTATCGACGGGTCCCCTGGAGGAACCCAAAGTGGTAAAGGCCACTCCTCCTCGAGCGAAGCCCGGATGCAGTATGGACTATCGGCCGCGTCGTTCCAAAAATACACATAAACGTTGTACGTTTCAGACGGATTGAGACCATAGACCATGGTCATCAGACGTGGACAGTCATCCGGATTAAAACCCCTTGACTCGTAAACCGTCCCCGAGCCGCTTACTGGAATCGGGGAGGGCGGTATTGTGGTGGTATCTGGCGGCAGTCCAAATCCTGTGAGCTTGCGCCAAATGCCATCGGTAGTGTCCGTGGTGTTAGTGACCCAGGTTACCCATCCATAATATTCATCCAGCATCAAGGTATTACCCCCCTCGCCATCGGTCGCATCGATATAAGTGATACTCTCAGCCAGGGCGCTGGTCGTTGCTGTAAATAATACAAAACAAAAGACGATTAACTTTTTACACATAATTTATGCCTCCTGGATTTACTTTGCTGTTCTGATTTTTTCCTTTCCGGCTTATACCTTCGGCATTCCAAAGCCGAGTTGAAACTATGAACAGGGTTTGCCGGTTACAAAATCATTTCAGATATGCTCATATTCGACCTCCGAAATCAAACAATAATTTTTTCGGCGAACACGGGGTGCGTGTTGTCTGGGATGTCCCTCTTATTTTCGCCCAACTCGAAGGCGCAAGCTATCACCCGACCCGGTAAAAGTCAAATTTTTTTTCCAAGAATTTACTACAATTTATATAAGCCCACTATGCAAAAGGGATTACAGCAGCACAAAACGCCCCCCAATCAAATCCGACGCATTTAATCAAAGATTGCCCGGCTCCGGTCAATCGAATTCGCACCGCGCCCCGGTTTTGCCCCAAAAAACAGGGGTCTGCTAAACCTTTCGGTCAGGCAGACCCCTGAGATTTAACTAAAACTCAATGCTATGGCCACAAATCCTGCACTAACCAGTTCTGCATCATTATTGCATAATCCATAAGGTTAATCTTCTGCGGTGAACCGGTCGGGCTGAGATTCGTTGGCTCTATCAACGGCAAACTGCGAGCGCCTGTGCCGTCGGTAGCAAGCCATTGTATCTCGGGTTGGCAGCGTAACCGTTGACGGCTTAGGGCGATTGAAGGCCGCAAGTGAAACTATCACCAATAGAGGCCAAACCACTGTTACCCATCAGTCTCAATACGATTACGATATGTGTGGTGGTTCAGCGACCTTTTCACGTAAAATAGGCAAAATGTGAGACGATTTTAGAAAAATTTATAGCAATCCAACGCATAGTCACCCCCTTTTGGATTGATAAAATACTGAGAAAAAGCCGGTAAAATCATCTCATTAACAGACAATTTCCGCCAACGGGAATAACGGGGCTGAATTTCAGCTTTGACGCGACGGTTCCAGGCGATATTGACGGCCTGGGCCGCTTACGCAGTTGAGCATTAGACAGCAGAAAGTTGAGCAATCGGAAAAGTGGATTCCCGCTTCGCCACAGGCGAATAAAGTTCGCGGGAATGACAATCATCTGAACATAAGAAATCTGTGATAATCGGCGTCAGAACGGCCTTTTTTGCGAATATTGAATAAAATTTTATTATTTATTATGCAGGGGGAGGAAAATGCCGTATAATGACTGTCTTGTAGAGCATATCTTTTCGCCTTTCAAGGGTATTCTCCAACAAAAAACGTGAGAGGCATATTACAGATTGACGGCCAATTCTGAGGCCAAGGAGTATTATTGTGAGTTCAGGAACAGTAAAATGGTTCAATGGTCAAAAAGGTTACGGCTTTATCGTCGCCGACGACGGGGGGCCGGACATGTTCGTTCACCACTCTGAAATCAAGACAGAGGGGTACGCAAATCTGGACGAAGGACAGAAGGTTGAATACACGGTCGGCGAGGGCAAAAAAGGCCCCTGCGCGACAAACGTAGTGCCGAAATAGGCAACCTTTAATTGAAACCAAGGAAAGGCCTTGCGACGCGAGGCCTTTTTTATTTTGGGAAAATCGTGACGACGGCGTTTTCCTCATTGCTTTGAGAGGACGTGCAAAGGCACGTGGTCGGGGACGTCGAGCGGAGCGAGCCGGTGCAGAGGGACAATGAGGGGAAGGAGGGTCAATTAGCGGGAATATTTTCGGTCGCAAATTTTTGCGGTTAAATGAAACATTTTCATTCGTTATTTGTGCAGGGTTCCGCAGTGTTTTTTGTATTGATGATGATTATTCCGGGATTGCGCCGGAGGCGGAGAAAAGCGCCATATAAGGGTAGATTGCGCCGACGAATCGGCGGCGGCTAAACATTAGCGGGGGGATTCGCGGAATCAACGGCGGTAATTTTTGATTATTGGCGCTTGCAGAAGAGAAGAAAACTGTTAGAATATCCCGTTCGTAATTGTAGGTGCTATAAAGGTTTCGGCAGATTACTCTTATGGAAAGGTTAATTTGACAAGATGCTGACAAAGACGAAAAAAGAAAAGGTGATTCGCGATTACGAGACGCACAAGGGCGATACGGGTTCTCCGGAGGTTCAGATTGCGATACTGACGGAGCGTATAAACGAGCTGACGGAGCATTTTAACACGCATCGCAAGGACCACTCCTCGCGCAGGGGGCTTTTGAAAATGGTGGGCAAAAGGGCGGCGTTGTTGAAATACGTGGGCAAGGAAGACCCGAAACGGTATCGTGAAATCATATCGCGGCTTGGATTACGGAAATAAAAGTGAAACGTTTATCGGTTGCGCGGCTCGTATCGGTTGCGTATAACGGCCTGCGTGGGACAAAACGAGCATCGTAACCGCAACAGATTTAGGATAGGGGTAAAATATGCCTGACTTGGTCAGAGTGGAACGTGAAATAGGGGGCAGGAAATTATCAGTAGAGACGGGGAAAATCGCAAGACAGGCGGACGGCGCGGTGGTCGTGCAATACGGTGAAACGGCCGTGTTAGTGACGGCGGTATCGGCTCCGCCTCGCGCGGAAGACATAGATTTTTTTCCGCTCTCCGTGGAGTATCGAGAAAAGCAAAGCGCGGCGGGTAAATTTCCGGGCGGGTTCATCAAGCGCGAGGGGAGGCCGAGCACCAAAGAGACGCTGACGGCGCGTATGATAGACCGTCCATTGCGGCCGCTGTTTCCGGACGGTTACTTCGACGAGGTGCAGGTGATTGCAACGGTATTGAGCGCCGACAAGGACAACGACCCTGACGTTCCGGCGATGATAGGCGCCAGCGCGGCATTGACAATAAGCAAGATACCGTTTATGGGGCCGACGGGCGCCTGCCGGATTGGCCTGGTCGATGGTCAGATTGTCGTTAATCCCACCCACGAGCAAATGAATAAAGGCGCCCTGAATATTCTCATTGGCGGTCGGAAGGACTCAATCAATATGATTGAAGTCGCCGCAAAAGAGCTGCCAGAATCCGTGGTAGCGGAGGCGGTGAAGGCCGGGCACGAGGCGGTGAAGGTCGTCTGTGAGCTGATTGAGGAGCTGAGGCAAAAGACGGGGGTCGAAAAGGAAAAGCCGGAGATAGTGGAAATCGACGCGGAGCTTTACTCGAAGATTCGCGGACAGATTTTCGAGGAGCTAAGCCGGGCAAAACTAATACCCGCAAAACAGCAGCGAGGCGAGGCCGTGAAGGAGATACAGGAGCGGCTGATTGAGCAGCACTGCCAAACGGAATCAGAATCTGCTGAGCAGCCCGCTGAGGCGATGGTCAAGCGGATATTCGACAAAATTGAAGGCGAGATAGTTCGTAAGCAGGTTCTTGAGGGCAAGCGATTGGACGGCAGGGGCTATGACGACGTCCGGCCGATAAGCTGCGAGGCGGCCATTTTGCCACGAGTTCACGGCTCGGCGCTATTCACGCGCGGCGAGACGCAATCTTTGGCCATAGTGACCCTGGGGACAATCCGCGACGCGCAGATAATCGACGGGCTTCTGGACGAATATACTCAGAATTTTACGCTGCATTATAATTTTCCGCCGTTTTCGGTTGGCGAGGTGAAGCCGGTTCGGGGGCCTGGGCGGCGTGAAATAGGGCACGGGGCGCTGGCGGAACGCGCATTGGAGCAGGTGAGGCCGCCGGAAGAGGAGTTCGCATACACGGTTCGCATTGTCTCAGACATCACCGAATCTAACGGGTCAAGCTCGATGGCGTCGGTTTGCGCGGGGTCGCTGGCGCTGATGGACGCTGGTGTGCCTATAAAGAAGGCGGTGGCGGGCGTATCAATCGGTATGGTGACGGCCGAGGACGGCGGCAGATACGTATTGCTGACGGACATCATCGGGGACGAGGACCATCACGGTGATATGGATTTCAAGGTCGCCGGGACGACCGAGGGGATAACGGCGATACAATTGGATATAAAGGCGGAGGGGCTGCCGCATAATATTATGGTCGAGGCGATGGAGAAGGCGAGACAGGCGCGGCTGAAAATCCTCGATATTATGTCGAAGGCAATAGATAAGCCGAGGGCGGAGCTGAGCGTTTATGCGCCGAAACTGATAACCATCGAAATTGACCCGGAATTTATCGGGAAAATCATCGGGCCGGGCGGCAAGAACATCAAGGCGCTGCAGGAAGAAACCGACACCACCATCGAAATCGAGGAGGACGGGACGGTGTTCATAAGCTGCATCGGCGGCGACGGGCATCTGAAGGCAAAGGAAATAATCGAGGCGATGACGACGCCGCCGGAGCCGGGGCGCCTGTATCCGAACGCGAAGGTTGTTTCGGTCAAGGAATTCGGGGCGTTTGTGGAGTTTCTGCCGGGGGTCGAGGGGCTATGCCATATAAGCGAGCTGAGCGACGGCTACGTCAAGAACGTCGAGAACGTCTGCAAAGTCGGAGACGTGATACCGGTGAAACTTTTGTCCATTGACGACCAGGGCAGGTTCAAGCTTTCGCGCAAGGCGGCGTTATTGGAGATGGGCGGCAGCGACAAGAAGAAAGAGCCGCCGAAGAAGAAGTAAAATCGTCCAGGTCAAAATATATTAAAAGTTACCATCCAAATCTTATGGCCCACCAAAGCCATAGTAAATACGGGTTTTTGATAGAAGGTTTTTTCCCGGGGTTGCTTGTTATCGTTGGACTCATTGCCTATTCAAACAGTTTCGGCGGTCCTTTCATTTTTGATGACGTTCCGAACATTGTGGAAAATCCGGCTATCCGTCAGCTTTGGCCGCCGACACACTTTTTTTCGCTGCCGACTCGCTCTGGTCTGGCCGGCCGGCCGGTTCTAACGCTGTCCTTTGCCCTTAATTATGCCTTTTGCAAATACAACGTATGGGGATACCATCTTGTCAACCTGGCTATTCATATCCTTGCAGCATTGGCTTTATATGGTATTGTTCGCAGAACTTTTTTGAGCGGCCGGCTAAAGGAAAAATTCGGTTCCGCTGCGGCATCTTTGGCGTTTGTTACTGCTGCAATCTGGCTGGTTCATCCAATTCAAACCGAAAGCGTTACATACATTGTCCAGCGGGCGGAATCCCTGGCGGGCTTGTTTTACCTCCTTACAGTTTATACCGCCATAAGGTCTATGCAGCCGAATCGTTCTATTCTTTGGCCTGTATTATCCGTTGTTTTTTGCGCCCTCGGAATGACTACTAAAGAAGTAATGGCAACTGCTCCGGTACTCATTTTGCTATACGACAGGACTTTTTCGGCAAATTCTTTTAGGGCTGCCATTAAAAAACACCGGGCACTATACCTCGGCCTGGCTGCCACGTGGTTTGTGCTTGTTGCCGTAAGGATTTCTTCGGCTCCATCGGAAACAATGGGCTTCTCCATAGATATAACACCGATTGATTACGCTATGAATCAGTTCCCTGTAATAGCCAGGTATATAAAGCTCAGTTTTTGGCCGGCTCGTTTGTGCCTTTATTACTCCTGGCCGGTGATAAAGGTGTGGAGGTTGATTTTCCCGTCGCTGTTGACAGTTGCGGTTATCCTTGCAGTAACATTTTGGGGATTTATAAAAAACAGGGTTTGGAGCTATCCCCTCGTCTGGTTTTTTGCAATACTCGTCCCCTCGTCGAGCTTTGTCCCGATAGCGGACCTGATATTCGAGCACAGGGTTTATTTGTCTTTAGCGGGTCTGGTGGTAATCGCGGTCACAAGCAGCTATCTTTTGCTGGGGTATTTAACCGGGAAACACAACCTCATAACAAACCGGCTTGGTCTTGGTATTGCGATAGCAGTTATTGTTGCCTTGACTGCACGCACTATTTATCGCAACAGGGATTATCAAAGCGCACTATCTATATGGCAAAGCGTGGTAAAAGCGAATCCTATGAGCTACAAGGGTTACTGTAACCTCGGCTCAGAATTCAAGAAACAGGGGCGGATTGACGAGGCGATGATCTGTTATCAGAATTCTCTGAGAATAAATCCTGATTACACTAACGGCCGGCTGGGGCTCGCAAATTTACTGAAGTCGCAAAATCGGCTCAACGAGGCCGCCGACCTTTATCGGAGGATATTGCTCAAAGACCCCAATCATGTTGAAGCCAACTTTAATCTTGGGCGTGTTGCTCACTTCCGGGGCAATCTCGACAAAGCAGTCGGTTATTATCGCACTGCTCTTGAGTTTAAATCCGATTATGCAGATGTTCACAATAATCTCGGAGCAGCGCTGTTGTCGCAGGGATTCTTCGATGAAGCAGTCAGCCATTTCAACAAGTCGTTGCAGATAAAGCCGGATGACGCGGCGACCCTCAACAATTTAGCTTATGCCTTAATTTCGAGACCAAACGTGCAGGACGTAGATTCAGCCAGGGCGTTTGACCTTGCACGCCGTTCTGCGGAATTGACCGGCTATAAAAATCCTGAGGTTCTGGAGACCCTTGCGGAGTGTTATTTCAAAAGGGGCAATACCGATTTAGCTGAGCAGACGGCCCAAACCGCCCTTGAACTGGCGCTATCTGCAAACAACAAGCCCCTTATCGAATTGTTACACACACGAATCAAACTTTATAAAGAGCGGGAGTCCTCGCCTTGATATGGCTCAATCCGCTTTTTCATTTGGCCTTTCAGCGTTTCTTATTGCAAGTTCACGGGCCAGCCGTGTTACCGCGTCGTTGAGCGTTATCGTGCGCCGCCATAGCGTTACTGCTACGAGTAAAAAGAAAAGGTGAGCGAGGTAAAAAAGCAGGTCGGCGCCGCGACCGATGCCCATTATGTTGGCCGCCCTCGTCGAAATATCAGGAAACAGCACCAAAATCAATAGCCCCGCGAACATCAGCACTGCAACCGCTCTTTTAATCAGTAAAAGCGACTTTTGAACCAGAAACGCCCTAAGGATTACTAAAAGAAGCGCTATCAGTATCAGCTTAATTGTAATCATTTTCCACCTCTCGAAAACAGTTCAAATAAGATGTTAATTGCATTTGAGGCGCCTTGCCCCTTCCTCTTTGAATACTCGGTATATCGTATAGTAACCGGAAGCTCACGGTAAGTTAGTTTACAGCGGGCAATTGCCGTGAGTATTTCGGATGCGTGGGCCATTCCGTTTTGTGTTATGTGAAGTTTAGCGAACGTTTCGGCCTTGAAAGCCCGCAGGCCGTTATGGGTATCGGTAATATTGAGCCCTGTTGTTAATCTTGTAAAGATAGTGCCCAATCTCAGGATGATTTTCTTGAGAGTCGGCATTTTTGAATCTGCCGATTTCAAGAATCGAGACCCGAGGGCAACGTCC
The DNA here is from genome assembly GCA_016932095.1 of Sedimentisphaerales bacterium. Lineage (GTDB taxonomy): Bacteria > Planctomycetota > Phycisphaerae > Sedimentisphaerales > Anaerobacaceae > Fen-1362. The sequence continues at coordinate 19,860 of JAFGDN010000089.1, read as the reverse complement.
AACCCGTCTTTAACGACGGCTTCAACCAGCGGGTTGATATCGGCAGGTCGCATCTGGCCATCAGCGTCAAAGGTAACAACAATGTCGGCTTTCTGTCGCAGGGCGTATTCTATCCCCGTCGCCAGAGCCGCTCCTTGGCCGAGATTCATCGGATGCACTAAAAGATGAACGGCAAATTCTCTTGCTATCCCGGAGGTATTGTCCGTCGAGCCGTCATCGACTACAACGAGATGATATGAGGCGTTGTATTCCTGTAGTTCTCTAAGCGTCTCTGCCAGGACCTGCCCTTCATTATAAGCCGGGATAATGACCCATACCGATGGTTCAGCCATACATTTCCATTGCTTAAATCGTAAGTTTATGGTTAAAATTATGCTTCGATACCTGAAAAATCAACCTTAAAAACTTAATTACAAAGCAAAAAACAGTGAATAAAGGGGCTGAACAACCTGATGTGAAATTAAAAGATACTAAAGAGGCCGAGGAGCTTGGCCGGCTGTTAGGGGTAATCGCACACGAGATAAAAAATCCACTCTCAACCATCAAGGTCAACCTTCGGCTGATTGACGAGGAGCTTGCGGACACGGCGGGGCAGTGCAAGCCGCCTGGCTTAGGGGATTATGGAGAGCGTCTGGGCCGGGCGCGAAGGAAGTTAGCCATTATCGAAAAGGAAACGACGCGGTTAGAGCAGATACTGGATGGATTCCTGCGTTACGCGGACCGGACGCAGCCGAAATTGGCGCCTGTGGATTTGAACGTGCTGGCGGCGGATTTATTCGATTTTTATATTCCGCAGGCGGTCAGACATTCGATAACGATGCGGCAGTGCCTTGACAAGGTCCCGCTTTGGTGCGTGGCCGATTCCGGTATGCTCAAGCAGGCGATGCTGAATCTTTTCATAAACGCCCAGCAGGCGCTCGCGGCCGGCGGGGAGCTGATGTTGAGGACCGGGCGTCGCGGGGGGTTTGCAGAAATACAGGTCAGCGACACGGGCAGAGGAATATCGCCTGAACGGCTTGCGCACATTTTCGAGCCGTATCAGTCGTCGCGGCCGGACGGGGCGGGTCTGGGCCTGGCGACGGTGAAAAAAATCGTCGATGCTCATAACGGGACGATTAGCGTCGTCAGCGAGCCGGGGAAGGGGACGGCGTTTACAATTTGCCTGCCGCTTTGCGAGGGCGCGACCTGATGAGTAAAGACGCCATAGTTCTTGTAGTCGATGACGAGCGGGAACACGCCGACGGGATGGCTGATGCGCTGCAAAAATTCTGTAAAAAAGCGATAGCGGTTTATACGGGACAGGATGCGCTGGAAATCATACGCAGCCAGAATATAGACGTGGTCATTACTGATTTGAAATTGGGCGGGGAAATTGACGGATTGGATATTTTGCGGGAGGCAAAAAAACTTGGTAATAACGAGGTCATACTCATAACAGCATACGCAACAATCGATACCTGCAAGGAAGCGATAAGAGACGGGGCGTATGATTATTTAGTCAAGCCAATTGATATTGCCCAGCTTCGCACGTTAGTAGAGCAGGCGGCACGAAACGTTGCCCGTAGAAAAACGGCTGAATCGCGACAAAGAGTAGCGACGGAGGATGAGTTCGTATTCGGAGGCGTCCGCGGAACAAGCCCGCAAACGGCGGGGATTTTCGAGGTCCTTCGCAGGGTCGCGCCGACGAATATATCGGTCCTGATACAGGGGGAATCCGGGACGGGCAAGGAATTGCTGGCAAGGGCGATACACGAAAATTCGAGCCGGTGGAACAAGCCGTTTAGGCCAATCAATTGCGCGGGTTTTACCGAGACGCTTTTGGAAAGCGAGCTATTCGGGCACGTCAAGGGTGCGTTTACGGGGGCGGCAGGCGACCGGAAGGGGCTTTTCGAGATAGCCGACAAGGGAACGCTTTTTCTGGATGAAATAGGCGATATGCCGATGAATATGCAGGCGAAGCTGCTTAGGGTAATCGAGGACGGGGTGGTAATGCCGGTTGGGTCCAATAAGCCGATAGTCGTTGACGTCCGCGTGATAAGCGCGACGAATCACGATTTGGCGAAATTAGTCGAGGAGAAGAAGTTCCGCGAGGATTTGTATTTCAGAATAAAAGGGGTAAGCGTTTCTGTGCCGGCGCTGCGTGAGCGGCCGGAGGATATACCGCTATTAGTCGATTACTTCCTCAGGGAAGCGGTTGCTGAGACCAGCTCAAAGGTCAAAGGCATTACCGATTCGGCGATGAATATCCTCGTTTCATTCGATTGGCCGGGCAATATACGGCAGCTTCGCAACGTCATCAGGACAATGGTTGTTATGGGCGACCGCGAGAAGTTAGACGTAGGCGATTTGCCGCCTGAGATTCACCGGGTTCATCAACTGCCCGGCCAGACAAAAGCCGATGGGGCGGGGCGTTCCCTTAATGAGATGGAAAGGCAGGCCATAATCGATGCGCTTGCCAGGACGGGCAATAACCGGCAGGCGGCGGCGAAGATATTAGGCATCGGCGAAAGAACACTATACCGGAAAATCAAGGAATATAACCTTTAACAGCCGTGGCTCGTGACTCGAAGGCGGAGGACGGAATCGCGTATTTAATGAATCGCTGAATTATGATTGCTGATTGCGGATTTAACGCAGAAGAACATTCAGCCGATGAGATAAATGAATCCAACCAAAAGGAGCATGAGAGATAACAGATCATTGGCTGCATCATAAGCCGAAGTCCGCAACAGCAAGGACAGCAAAATTAACAAGAAGAGGCAACGAAACAGTTTTTTGTGATTAATTTCGAGAAGGACGCAGCAAATAAACAAGACAAGCGGAAACAGCAGTGCGGCGAAAAAGAAAAAGATGAAATTTTCAGGTGTTCTGCTGAACGGACCTGTAAAGACAAGCAATATTATTGTAATAACAACGGTACCTATAATTGCGATACATATATCAGCGGATTTATAAGAGACCTTATGACAGGATTTCGGAATCTCCCCGATGATATGAGGCGGACGACCGCAGATTGTTTGAGTTTCAGGTTTTTTGCCGTCTTGGTTAGAAGGCGGGGGCGAAGAAGGCGGCAGGTCGAGTTTATCAAACAGGGAGGAGGCCGCCTCAAAATCACCGGAGCTGTTTCGGCGTCCGCCGATGGGGAACCAAAACCACAGGATAATCAGCACTGCCACACCTGCGACAACCACCCACGGGAACAATTCAATTATGAGCTCAGACATAGTTATTGCCGGCAATTTAGAGCATCGGATACACGATTTACTTTCGGATTTTATCGGTTAAAACGGGACCCGTCTTAACTACATCAGGTATTCAGTAAGGCGGCGGCGAAAATGCTGGACATTGGCGAACGAACGCTATACAGAAAAATCAAGGAATACAACCTTTAGACGCCACTCTTATTTTGGCCAGCCGACGGTCTGCGTGAGGGCTATGTCCTGCGGGGGGACTTTAATAAGCTCGCCTAATTTCTTTTCGTCGAACATTCCTCTGACGGTGGTTCCGAGACCAGCCGAGGCACAATATAAGCTGACATTCTGGGAGATGAAGCCGACTTCATAATGGACCCAGCGGTCACGCTTTTCGGCGGGAACCGGGCGTTTGGAATTCTGCCAGGCCTTCATATTAAAGACGTAAACGAGGTTCACCGGCGCGATGAAGACGAAATCCTGCATACCGGAGATTTTACGGTAATCACCTTTGGCGACGAGATTAAGCTGGTGCTTTGCGACATCGTATAAATAGACGCCTTCGGGCAGGACTACGTAAATATCAACGGCATACAAGGCCATAGCGGCGGGGGAGGTGCGCTTGCCGTCGGGTCGGTTTACGCCGTCGGCGGCCCAGAGCAGGTCGGACAACTGCTGAAGCGTGAGCTTTTTATCGGAGATATTGCGTTCAGTTTTTCTTTTCTTGAGGGCCTGCATCAGGGAAATACCCCCGTTCAAGTCAGGGGGATTGAGTTTTATTACTTCGTCGGCCTGTATAGGGGTTTGAAGCTGTGGTGTGGAATTGGCGTCGGTATTGGGGTCCTGGGTGAGGCCGGTTTCCGCGGCGGCCAGCAAAGTTAAGGCCGGCACGGTTTTTAAGAACGTTCTGCGATTCATAATTATTCTCCTATCTTTGATTCGTTCAAACTACCCACACTATGCTACTCGCTAATCATTGCCACCGCCATAATTTTTTTATACCATACCTGCTATGAACCGGAACAAAGTAATGGCGTTGCTGGGGTGTGTTTTTATAGCGGGGGCGACTTTTATCGCGTATAGCCCGGCTATAAAGGGGGAATTTCTGTGGGACGATACTAAGTACGTCGTGAATAACGAGCTGCTTTCTGCGCCGGACGGGCTTCGGCGGATATGGTTCTCGACGGATGTGCCTTCGCAGTATTTCCCGCTGGTCTATACGACGCTACGATTCGAGCACCAGTTGTGGGGCCTAAACCCGATACCTTATCACGTCAATAATATCGCGCTGCACGTTATAAGCGCGTTACTGGTCTGGTTGATATTGAGGCGTCTTTCGATGCCGGCGGCGTTTTTGTCGGCGGCGGCTTTTGCGTTGCACCCGATTAACGTGGAATCCGTCGCGTGGATTACCCAGCGGAAGAACACCCTGATGCTGGTTTTCGCGCTTTTGTCGATTTTGTTTTATATCGAGGTTGTCCTGCGTGAGCAAAGTCGCCGCAAGGCAGTGTTATTTTACCTCCTTTCAATTTTTTGTTATGTGCTTTCGCTTCTCAGCAAAACAACGGCCTGCGTTGTGCCTTTAGTCCTGTTTTTGATACTGTGGTTGAAAGGTATCAGCTTTAATGCAAGGCGCATCCTTGAGATTGTTCCATATTTTGTTTTAGGTGTCGCGATGGGGCTGTTGACGATGTGGTGGGAGCATCATCGTCAGGGGGTTGCGCTGATTGATTTAGGGTTGACTTTTCTGGACAAGGTTTTGATAGCGACGAGGGGATTGTGGTTTTACGCGGGGAAAATTTTGTGGCCTGTTAATCTTTCCTTTAGTTACCCGCGATGGGAAATTAACGCGAACGACCCCGCTCAATATATCTGGATGTTTGGCTGTCTGCTTGTGGCGGGGGTGCTATGGTTTTTCCGCAAGGGCGTCGGCAGGGGGGTAATCGCGGGAATTATTTTCTTCGTTATCACGTTGTTGCCGATGCTGGGATTTTTCCAGTTATATACGTTTATTTATACCTGGGCCGCGGACCACTATGCGTATATGGCGACGATTGGATTGATTGCGATTGTTATGGCGGGGGGCTTAAAGTTGACGGAGAAATACGCAAAGGCGATAGGGCCTATTGCGGCGGGTGTGGTTCTGGTTTTGCTTGGGATTTTGACGTGGGGGCGGGCGGGATTGTTCGCCAGACCTGAGCTAATCTGGCGTGATACGCTTCAAAAGGACCCTAATTCGTGGCTTGCGCACAATAATTTAGGGCGGATTTGCCTCGTGCAGGGCAAATTAGACGAGGCGATTTTTCATATAACGCGTTCACTGGAACTGGGCAAGGATGCGCCCGTCAGTCATCCGCACGATATTGTAGCGGCGCACTTCAATCTCGGACTGGTTTACAGGGAGCAGAAAAAATACGAGGAGGCGATAGAGCAGTTCCGGCAGGCGGCCGCATTAGCCCCCAACGACGCAGAGGCGCATTATGAGCTTGGCGACCTTCTGGAAAAACAGGGCCGGCTCGAAGAAGCGGCGGAGCAGTTCAGTGAGGCGATTGGAATTGACCCGAATGTCGCGATGCTGCATTACCGGCTTGGGATTGTTCTTGAAAGCCAGGGTAATATTGTAAAGGCGGTTGAGCAGTATCAGCGTGCTTTGGATATCGAGCCGGCTTACGTTGATGCGCTCAATAAGCTCGTGGGAGTTTGCGCGTTGCGTCAGGATTACGAGCTTATAATGCAGGCAAAGGCCGTGGAATACGGAAAGCGCGCGGTTGAAGCGACGGGGCGTCAAAATCCGGTTGTGCTTAATCTGTGGGCGATGGCATATGCGTCGGAGCATAAGTATGAGGATGCGATACCGATTGCGCAGGAGGCGATGGAGAAGGCATCAGCGGCGGGAGCGAATGAGCTGGCGGATTTTATCCGCTCACAAATTGACGACTACGCTGAGCTTATGAAGTAAAGAACGGCGGTAGTCGTCAGTTGGAGGCGCGGTAGTCCTGCCAGCCGGCCGGCGCGGGGACAAATTTTCCGCTAAACCATATATCTCCCGGCAGAAGCCCTTCGGTAAGGCGGTTATCCATACGGTAGGTTTTGAGGTAGCCGTCAGCGTCAACGAGGCCGACAGCGCCCCTGACGGCCTCGGATATGCTGCCCCGGACAATCAGAGTGTCGTTGTTTCCCGCGGGTGTCGGATTTTCCTTCCTGTTGCCATATTTGTTGGAACCTGATTGTCTCTCGACATTTTCAGCGCCCCAGCCGCCTCCGCCAACTGTAAGAGCTGCTTCAATAATAGTGGGGTCGGGCAAAATTCGGACGTTTGTTGTTGCGGATGTTCCGTTGCAGACGGGTTTATAACGATGTTTCCTGGTGCTTGACGCATTGGCGTCGGCTACATCGGTGGTCGTGGCCGGGGCCGGACCAGGGTAGTTATTGGGATTACCGGACGCATAATTTGACATACCCGGGTCAACGACCTTAATAACACCCTGAGCCATAAGACCGAGGATGTTCGGATTATCAGCGACCGGCAACCCGTTAGCATCGTGCTGGCCATCGACAACGATATTATCTGCTATCCATATATTCCCGGTGGCGACGACGGTAATTTTGCCTTTTACGACCATATCCTCGTAATCGCAGCTTCCGATAACGACGGAGCCATCGACATAAATCTGGCCGCCGGGTTCGCTTTGTTCGCCGCCGAAGCTTTGTGTAACGTAGGTGTCTTCTATGGTTGCAACGACCGGTGTTACATCGGTGGGTTTGTAATGATAGGCATATATATCATATCTCTGGAATGATGCTCCGCCGCTGCCCGGGACTATTTTAAAATCTTTGGTTCGGTTGTTGTTGTTTTGCTGGAAACCCATGACGGTGCAGTGATTTGTGATGCGTACCTTTCCAACGTTGGCCTCGACGAAAAATTCGAGCTGGACGGCGCTGCATCGCGGCGTGACGCCGGCGGTGCCGTCGGAGGTGAAACGATAGGCAGCTTTTGTGCTGTCACGGAAGCGATTGACCTTGCTCTGGACGGCGGCCTCATTGGTGATACGAATATACGGCTGGTTGAAATATATACCTCCCTCGAAGCAACTCATAACGGAGCCATACTTGTCGGTTCCGGTCGTGGTGTGTCTGCTTTCGCCCATTTCGACTTTCCGAAGAAACTTTGGGCTGCCGATCAGGAAGATATCGATGGCATCGGGAGTTTCGTGCTGGTCGTTGATATGTATAGGGATATCGATTATCTCACTGTCGGCGAAATAGACGCCAATCAGGGTAGTAGGGCTGTCCGGAATCATACAGACGCCCATAGCCCAGCCGGTAACTTCCTGCATAACGGCGACGTCAACAATTCTGGAAAAGGCCGGTTTTCCGCTTATGCCGGTCACGAGGATTCTGAAAACGGGTCTTGCCCCGATGAAATCAAGGAAGCTGACTTCGTAACTGCAGCCGGATGTGCCGAAGTTGATGGTTCCTGAGCCGCCGCCTGCCTGAAGCGCACCGAGAATGTCTGACTGCTGACTCATCCAGAAGAGGGCACGTTCATACCCGGCTTCGGCGGCCAGCATCGCTTCGGTCTCTGCCTTGGTGCGAACGGCTTTGATGCGGTAGTGATAGCATGACATCATCTCGCCTACGGCCAGTATAATTAAAATGACCATAGCCACAATCACCATCGGCAGGATGAAGCCATTTATGGTTTTTAATTTCGCCAAACTGATGGCGGATAAATTTCTGTTTTCTGTTTTATATTTGTTGAAGTGTGTCATAGTTTGACCTTCTTTTTCGCTATCAGGGCCAGGCGTTTCGCATCAGTGTAGCGGCGAGGAGAACTTTGGATTCGCCGGTCTCAGGGTCTGTAACGGTAAGCTTCATTCGGATACAACCTTTGCCGTCGCCGGCCATATTTCTGGTGGTATGGCTGAATTCAGCGCCGGCGATATTTCTTATCAGGGTAACCGTGGTAACGTCAGAGTTCGTTATTCTGACGCCTCCGTTGTTTATGGCGCCGGGAGGGTAGGGGCCGAAGTCGATTCTGAGGTCGCCGTTATCGAGGTAAAAAAAGGCGTATGAGGTTGCGGTTTTTTCGTTGTCCACAAAGTCATCTTCGAGGGTGGTGTTCCAATAGCGAAATTCGACGGCATCGCCGATGACGACTTCTTCCGGCTGGGTCGCGGGCACGACGCGCTGATATTTGTTGCTGACGAGATTGTACAGGCGGTAATTCATCTTGTTCGATTTTCGGCCGAAGGCACCGAGAGCAATCATCGCGTTCATAACGCCGACCTGCGACTCGGAATTGGTTTTGTTGTAAATCCGCGTCCAGCTTTTCTGGCCGCTGTAAACCAGCAGCGCGACGGTCAGCATAATGATAAAAGAGGCGATTATTGCTATTGTTAATTCTATCAGGGTAAAGCCGGGTTTATAGCATCTGATGGTTTTCATAATTGTTCAGCCCTGGTCCCGTCTGACGTACGTTGTAAGGGTAAGGATTTGGTCGCCGCTCGATAAAGCTCCTCTCGCGTAGTCCTTTCGCCATCTCACCGTGACAGCGATTTGACGAAGCGTAATGTTCGCGGTGTTATCCTGGTCAACGTCATTGTACTGGAGTTGAATAAAGAAAGGAATATTTCCGAGGTTAATGTAATAATCCCCGAATTCCCCCGGCAGCGGCGAGTCAAAACCGAGATGCAAAGATTCGGGGTCGTAATCGGAGTCGCCGGCCATACTTTTCCAGTCCTCCAGGAGGAGCTGGCTGATTCGCGTCGCCAACATCTGCGCATCGGCGGCCCTGGTGTGTTTCATGCTGAGATATTGATAGCCCAAAGTCCCGATTGCGATTATAGAGATAATCAAAACTGACAGCATCGATTCGATTAACGTCATGCCGTTTGGGGCCGTATGAGGCGCGGTTGCAGTCGCCTGGCTGCCGATGAGAATAAAGGGAGGGCGATTTTGTCGAGCAGGTCGAATCGACGTTGATAAGCCATCAAATGTCAAATGTCGGAAATCGTATATAGCGAATCGAGACATTTTCATCCTAAATAATGTGTCTGTTTAACGGGTATTAAACGGCATACCATATATAAAGTATAAGCTGGCTTAGCTTAAAGTTGTGATTTTTGGCCTTTATAATATTAGGATTCGGTATTTTTTATCATCGGATTAATTGCCGCGTTAAGTTGTTTTGAATGGCTATATTATTGCGTCGGCAGGATGCCGTTATTATCGGACAATGATTGTTTCCCAGAGATTGTAAAATGACAAAATTTACAGGGGACGAAAGGGAATTGGCAGTATATTTTGGAGAAGCACACCGGTTTAACTGCGTTTGGACTGGGTTCTAATTCGATGTCTGGACGAGCCAGTTGCCAATGAACCAGAAACGATGTGGTTTTCGGCCGAAGAAAACGAATTGTTCATAGTTGCGGGACGTGTAAATTCTGTCTGGTTGACCGAGGACGGCAATAAGCTCGTCTTTTGTAACGCCGTTCGGAAACGTTCCTTTTCTCATCGCTTCTATCCTGTGCGGGTCAAAGTATTGTTCGGCGACGGCTGCGGGCCTGGGCAGAGTTTTTATCACCGCCGTTTCGGCGGGAGCCAGACCGGACGGTTCCGACTTAGCCTGCGTTTTCACTGCGCCGCACAGGTTGGCGACTTCGCCGGCCAATTCGAGATTGCGATTGAGCAGCGTATCAAGCTCGCCTTTCAGGCCTGTAATGTGTATGCCGGCGGAATTTAACTGTTCTTGAAGCAGGCGATTGTCCACCTGCAGCCGACCATATCGTGCCCCCGTCGCTATATTTTCGATATACAGCCCGCCGGTGATGAAAACCATCGGCAAAAGCAGCATCAGCAAAATCAGCGACGATACCTGCCATTTCATTCGAGATGATTGCGTTCTATTGGCCGACTTCTCTGTGTTTAACAGGAGTTGCTGCAGCATATCTTCCTGGGAGATGTTCGATTTGAGCGCAGCATCACTTTCGGTATCGGGAGTCGGCGGTTCTTTAACGCCGGATTCGAATTCCTCTGCGGGCAAAATATCCAGCAGCAATGAAGGTTTGGGTTGAAATGGTTTGGTTTGATATTTCGGCTGGCTCTTCGTTTTGCCGGTTCCTGTTAATGAGGTTATACTGGGCTGCTCGACCGTTGCGGAATTGACCGGCCCGCCGGTATCGATATGCGTTTTCATAAAGTTACCCTTCCTTGAGCATTAAGGGTGTTGCTGATATTCTTATCGGTTTTTTAGGACGTTTTCTTGAATCGGCGGGGTAACCCCCCTGCGATTAAACAAGGGGACGAGAGTTGAGGATTTTTTCGAAATCTTCGCTGTTTATAAATGCGGCGGGGCCTTTTGGATTGTGCTTGGCAAGCATTTTAACAGTCGCCTTGAATTTCTTGTCCAGGGGGGCGACGAAACAGGGAGATTGCTTCGCTTCGCTCGCAATGACAAAAGATTCAGGAATGACAATCTGATAGGCGTGCAGGGTGAGGCGGTCGATAAGGGGTTTTTCCTCCTGGAATTTGCCGAGACGGTAGTCCTTTTTGAATTCCGAAAGCATAAGAGGAGAGTTGCCCGCGTATAGCGGGTCAATGGCTAAGGGCAGGCCGACGCTTGCGAGGTGGATGCGAATCTGATGCGTCCTGCCGGTTAAAGGGCTTACTGCCAAAAGAGAGCAAAGGCCGAAATTGGCAAGCAGCCGCCATTCGGTAGTTGATGGCTTGCCGTGCCTGATATCTATCACCTTGCGCTCAGGATGCTTTTTACTGTGTCCGATGGGAGAATCGATGACGCCCTGGTTTTCGATAACGGCCCCTTTGACGAGAGCAAGATAGTTTTTTTTGATGGTCCTATCGAAAAAATAGTCGGCCAATTTTCGCTGGGCGGGGCGGTTTCGCGCCAGAATCATAACGCCGCTGGTGTCCTTGTCTAAGCGGTGAATGAGGCGCAGTTGAGCCGTTTGCGCGTCGCCGATTTGCTCGGCTAAGAAATCGATAAGCTGGGGCTTTCCTGACCGGTCTTTAGTTACCGGCACGCCCGCGGGCTTGTTTATGACGAAGATGTCGTTATCCTGATATATTATTTCAATTGTTTCTTTTCTCATAACATTCGGCTGCATTTCTTGACGTTAGACGTTCAATCGCGTATATTTTACACGATTTTTCATTTGATGGTTAGGGTTGTTTTTAATGAAGATACCGCCTGTAAAAGGGACGCGTGATTTTTATCCGCAGGAGATGGCAATCCATAACTGGATTGTCGATGGGTGGAAGCGAGCCTCGCTCCGCAACGGCTTCGAGGAATACGACGGACCCATATTCGAATATTTACAGATGTATCAAATCAAAAGCGGGGATGAAATCGTCGAGCAGCTTTTTTCGTTCAAGGACCGCGGCGACAGGGATTTGGCAATCAGACCGGAAATAACGCCGACGTTGGCAAGAATGGTCAATCAGCGAATTAATACCCTGCCCAAGCCAATCAAGTGGTTTTCCGTGCCGCGATTATGCCGGGCCGAACGCCCGCAGAAAGGCCGCCTGCGCGAATTTTTCCAGTGGAACATAGACATCATCGGCGAGGACAGCGTCCTGGCAGACGCTGAGGTGATTTTCACGACCGTTGATTACCTTCGCGAAGTTGGCCTGACGCCAAATGACATAAAGGTAAAAATTTCCAGTCGAAAATTTCTTTCAGCAGTGCTAAAAAAAATAGGTATTTCGGAGGAGAAGCTTAATTCTCTTTACGGGCTTTTGGATAAGAAGACAAAATTACCGGCGGAGGCGTTCTCGGAGGCGCTTATACAGCAGGTGGGTGAAAGGATCTCCGAACAAGTAATCAGTTTTATGGGGTCTCAGTCGGTAACTTCAGTCGAGAACATTGTAAAACCAGATGCCGGCGGAGAGCTTGACATTGCGATAAAAGAGCTTGAGGATTGCGCCAGCCGGCTGGGCCAGATGGGCATAAGCGACTATTGTGTCTTTGACCCAGGTATAGTGCGGGGTTTGGCTTATTATACAGGTATAGTTTTTGAAGTGCACGATATTCAGGGAGACCTGCGGGCAATCTGCGGCGGTGGACGATTCGATAACCTGCTGCACGATTTCGGGGGACCGAAAATTACAGCCACCGGGATGGGTATGGGCGACTGCGTGCTTGAAATTCTGCTTAGCGAAAAAGGACTGCTGAATCAGAAAATATCGGCGAGGTCGCTGGACTATTTCGTATTGCCTGTCGCGGACAATCTTTTGGACGACACGATAAAACTGGTCGCACAGTTGAGGACACTGGGATTCAAAACGATATTCTCGTATAAGTCCGGGAGCTTGTCTAAACAGCTTAAGACCGCAAGCGAGCGGAACGCCAAATACTGCATAATCATCGGCGATGAGTTCAAGGCGGGGGACATCGTTTTGAAAGACATGTCAACCGGCAATCAAAAGACCGTTCCGCTTAATGAATTTCTGGCGAATCCTGGAAAATTTTAATGAAGGAATCAGCACCCAATCATTACGAACGGGCGTTCGAGAACTGGCTGATTGAAAACCAGGTGGAATATGTGCCTGCGGCCGAGCAGCATAAGCCCGTCTATGAGCAATCGAATTTGAAAAGCTTTGATTTTCTTCTGTGCCCGGCTTCGGGTAAGAAAATTATCGCTGAGGTAAAAGGGAGACGATTCAAGGGGACGACGTTTGCGGGGTTGTCTCGCCTGGAATGCTGGGTTACGACCGAGGATGTCGATGGTTTGGCGGCGTGGCAGAAGATTTTAGGGGAGGATTACGACGCGATGTTTTTCTTCGCGTATAAGTCGCAGAACGTTGACGTGGATTTCGACGGCAGGGACACATTCGAATATGACAACGGCCGGTATTTGTTTTTCGCGGTTCGCCTGGCCGACTACATAAAATATATGAAGCAGCGCAGCCCGAAATGGAAGACGGTTACGCTGTCGGCTGAGAAGTTCCGGCTTTGCGCAAAGCCCGTTACCGCTTTGGTGAGTTCTGTTTAGAATTCGGGTCGCTATCGTTGAAATCCAGTGCTGCGGAATTGATGCAATAACGCAGGCCCGTCGGCTGAGGTCCGTCATTGAAAACGTGCCCTAAATGCGCCCCGCATTTACTGCAGATAACCTCAGTCCTGCTCATCCCGAAACTGGTATCGGTTTCCTCGGTAACGTTATTCTCATCGGCCGGCGACGAGAAGCTTGGCCAGCCGCAGCCGGAATCGAACTTGGAATCGGAGGCGAATAATTCGTTCCCGCAAACGACGCAGATGTATTTACCTCGCTCGAAAAAGTTATCGTACTTGCCCGTGAAGGGCACTTCCGTCGCTTTTTTCTGAGTAACCGCGTATTGCAGCGGGGTGAGCTTTTTTTTCAAAGATTCATTTTCGTTTATTGCGTCTTTAGCCATTTGACGAGATTTATCTCCTTTGAACAAACAAAGAATAGGGCAGCCCCTCGCCGAGCCGCCCGATTTTTTCTGCGCCGCAGCGCCTATTAATATCACGGCGACAAAACCAGCGAGCAGCGCGATTAACCATAACCTGTTCATTTTCACACCCTTCAACGAAACCAGTTCCTTTACATCTATTTTGCGTACTTAACTGTGCAGCCGTATGGCTTGGTTTCGGCCGTGGTTACTGCTTTGCCTTCCGTCAGCTCATCGAGCGCCTTTTCGGCGTAATTGATGACCTTCTCGCCGTCGGCCACTTTGCCTAACGGGGCGTTATCAATCGCCCCTCTATACGCGATATTACCTTTAGCATCGATGATGAAGATGTGCGGTGTTCTTTCTGCGCCATAGGCCCTTCCCGTTGTGCCTGTTCTGTCATCGAGGATTGGAAAATCAATTTTGAACTTTTCAGCATATTCCTTGTTCTTTTGAGTTTCCAGATGTTTGGTGCTGTTAATAGCGAGCCACACAACGTTTTTATCCTTGTATTTGGCCGCAATGTTCTGCGAGGTTGATGCCTTTTCGTAGTGATATTTCACGAACGGACATTCGTAATTGAACCATTCGAGCACGACGATTTTTCCTGTCAAGTCAGATAGCTTAACCGTTTTACCATCGTAGTTGGTCAGAGTAAAATCGGGTGCCTTATTGACTGCCTGTTTTTCTTCCTCGGCGAGGATATAGGGTCCTGCAATCAAAATCGACGTTAGAAATGCCGCGCTTACTATTCCCTGAAGACGCATAATTTACTCCTTTCAAATATTTCTTAAGTTTTTCTCTTTATAATTCATACGCCGGCAGTAGGATTTGGTTTGCGGCAATTTTGACATAGACCGTAGAGCCGGCTGGCAGTAAAATTTTCCTGTATGAGAATTATCGCCGGTGCAAAACGCAGAATGACGCTTTTCAGCCCTCCTGGCCTTGAGAGCAGACCCATTATAGACCGTGTGAAGCAATCGCTGTTCGACGTGCTGCAAAAATACGACCTGCCGGCTGGTAAAATCGTCGCGGACGTGTTCGCAGGCGTCGGGTCGCTCGGGCTTGAATCGCTGAGCAGGGGGGCGGCTTTTGTTGTGTTTGTTGAGCAAAATCCGAAAATCGCCGCGGTTTTACGGAAAAACGTCGAAAAAACAGGTTTTATCGAGCAATCGAAGGTTATTCGTGCAGACGCTTTCAAAGTCGTGCTGCCAACCGATACCGAACACCCTCGGTATGACCTTGTTTTCGTTGACCCGCCATACGTCGATTCGGCCCAGACGGCCGCCGGCTCGCCATTGGGATTGCTTTTGACTCGTTTGGCGGGTCAGGTCGCGGCAGAGGGTTTTGTTATCGTGCGGACGCAGGAGAGAACAAACTTGTCGCAATCATACGGGTCGCTTAAAATCATCGAAAGGCGCCGTTGGGGCACTGTGGCGGTTACGATTTTGAGGAGAGAAAAAGAGAAATGACTAACAGGCAGGCAGCGGTTGAAATTGTCAGGCGATTGCGCGAGGCGGGATTCGAGGCGCTTCTGGCGGGGGGGTGCGTCCGCGATATGCTCCTGAAGAGACGGCCAAGCGATTATGACGTGGCGACAGACGCCAAGCCGAATGACGTTACAAGGATTTTTCGCAGGACGCTCAGGGTCGGGGCGAAATTCGGCGTTGTAGTCGTTCTCATCGACAAGTTACAAATCGAGGTTGCTACATTCAGGACGGAATCCGGTTACGAGGATGGCCGTCACCCGACAAAGGTCAGTTTCGCTACTGCCAAAAAAGACGCGGCTCGAAGGGACTTCACAATCAATACGATGTTCTACGACCCCATCGCCAAAAAAGTGATTGATTACTATGGCGGACAGGCGGACCTCAAAAAAGGACTCATTCGCACCGCAGGCAAGCCGGCTGAAAGGTTCAGCGAGGATTATTTGCGAATGCTGCGGGCGCTGCGCTTCTCAACGCAACTGGGATTTTCAATCGAGCCGAAGACCTGGGCCGCAATATACGAAGGGGCAGGGAACATTACGAAAATCAGCGGCGAACGTATCGCGACCGAGCTCGAAGGCATTCTCGTCAGCCCCAGCCGGGCAAAAGGGGCGCAGCTTTTGATTGAAACGGGATTGGCCGGCTTTATTTTCCCCGGTTTTACCGGCCCAGGTAGCGGGTTTGCCGTGCAAGTGTTGAATTACCTGCCTAAAACAATCGGTTTCCCTCTCGGCCTTGCAGCGTTATTCACGGGTTTTGAAACCTCCTTCGCACTTGAAAAATGCGAGTTCCTGAAGCTCAGCAGGAACCAACACAAGCATATCGAATTTTTGCTGGATAATCGGGGCAAGCTGCTGAAGGATTTGTCGTTGGCCGAGTTGAAATTAACAGCGAGCGGCCCGTATTTTGAAGACCTTTTCGCGTTGCAGAAAGCGATTCAAAAAACGAGCAGTCAAAGCATCAGCCCGCTGGTCAAACTGCGGAAGAAAATAAGGCAGTTGAAGGGCGTGGAGTTGCGACCCAAGCCGATATTGAACGGCCACAACCTTATAGCATTAGGCGCGGTTCCCGGGCCCGCTCTCGGTCAGTTGGCTCGCGAAATGTATATCGCACAATTAGAGGGGCAGTTACAATCAGCCGAGCAGGCAAGACATTGGGCGACAAAGTGGCTTCAATCTCATAAAAAAGACGTTGACTAAAAGACCAGGCGTAAGCCCAGCCATCGCTGCTCACCTTTGCCGAATCGAAAGACATCGAAGCTGTTTTCCTGTCGAAGATAGACAATAAAAGAGCCGTCCCTGCTCGGTATTTTAAGGCCGCCTTCGAGGGCATTGCCTGTTACCGAATCATCCCCAATCAGGTAAATCAAAGAACTGTTGATATAGGGCGTAATCCCATCCGTGGAAAAATCGTAGCCCAGTGTTGCCCGCAAAAGAGCGTCGTAATCAAAACGGGTTGTTGTGGGAAATACCCCGGCCCCGAAATTCCAGCTTAACTGGGCGTCTTTACCAATCTCTGCGCCGAGGAAGTTGTAATTTCTAATGACGCCTGAATGTTCATACCCATACAGACAAGAATACGTATGGAGGAAACGTAAATAGTACTCATCGAGGTCAATTTTCAATGAGGGGCCGATTTTGTAAACAACGCTTCGGATATTAAACGCGCCGGTTGGGGTATGAATCCCGGCATAGGTATTGAGAGTAAGAACCTTGTCGTCGCCGAATTTGAGGATATCCAGGTCAAAGAAAACGTCGCTGCTTCTGGAATCTTTATGTGTGCCCTGCAAATTTGTGTTATAGCCGGCGCTGACGTTAAACCGGAAGGTCGGCTCTGCGGAAGAGAAGACGGGTTCCCTCTGCGATTTATTTTCTTCGAAGACGTTCTTCAGGGAGCTGTCGGCTTCCAGCGCGGCCTCAAGTCGCAGGCCGTAAAAGAAAAAATCTTCCCCGTCGTCCATTCCATACCAGTCGTTGTAACTCTCGTAAGAAACGAACGGCACGAAAGAGATGTTTCTGGTCAGTAACATTCTGTCGCCTGCTTCGACGAAATAATTGAAATTGGTCCCCCGGTCGTCATATATCGTATCCAGCTTGAATTGAACGTAAAAGATATTGTTGCGGATTCTTAAAAAGTCGTCTCTTATCCCGAATTTGAACATATAATCGTAATCGTTTTTGTGTCTCATCCAGACGTTGGCCAAAGAGGCCTTCCAGTTGAGCTGGCGCAGCCACTCTGATGAGTTGTCAAAGTCGATGCCGTCGTTTTCGTGGCCGAATCTCATACCGGTGGTTTCGTAGCCGATGCCCAGCTCGTTCCAGCGAATGACATTTTTTTTATTTTCGGGAAATTGTCTGACCGGATTATGGCAGGTATGATCCCAGAACAAGCTGAATCTGCCTTTATCGGTTTCAAAGCCGCCGGAGATGTATCCTATTACGTGGAACATCTGGCTCGGCGAATAGTCATAGAGGGAGATTTCCTCGAATCCGAGGTGCAAAAACCATTCCTGGACGTTCATAATATCGAAATGCATTTTTCTTGTCGTTTGCAGGCCGTAGTCGCCTCCTTTTGTGCCTGCGATACCGATGCCCGCATAAACGTCCGTCAGTAATTTTATCTCATTTGGGTCCGGCTGATTTACGTCGCCGGCCTTGCAGACGCCTGCGGGAAGGATAGCCACGACGATAAAGACCGCTATTTTCCTCATTCTCGCATTCATAATTTCTGCGCGGGGATTATACATAATCCTTTCTGGTTTGAGTAAAAGTTTATTTTGCAAATTTGTAGCTTATCAGCTTGTAGATAAGTTTCGCAGCGAGAAAATCGGGGGCTTTATTGGCGGGATTCGGGCACATTTCGACGACATCGAAGCCGGTAACGTTTGCATTGCGGAACACCTGCCGGAGCAAATCGAGCGTCTCATACCACAATAAACCGCCCGGCTCGGGGGTTCCCGTTGAGGGCATAATCGAAGGGTCGAAAACGTCGAGGTCAATTGTGACGTAAACATTTCTCTCAAGCAGGGATACGACTTTGCTAATCCAGTTTCGGCCGCCCTGAATCTTTTCAGCGAAAAATACGTTGTTTTTTTTGACTCGCGGTTTTTCGGAAAGGTCCATACTGCGAATGCCGACCTGGACGGTTTTGCAGAGGTCCCGGGCACGCGCCATAACACAGGCGTGGTTGAATTTCGAGCCGTGGTATTTGTCGCGGAGGTCGGCGTGGGCGTCTAATTGTAAAACGGTCAGCTTTTTGTATTTTTTCACCTGCGCCGCAATCGCGCCGATACTGACGGAATGTTCGCCGCCTAAGACAATCGGGAATCTGTTGGCCGAAAGATGCTGGCTGATTCTTTTTTCGACCGCTGCAGCCATTTTTTCCGGCGTTCGTTTCTCATTCACCGTCTTATCAGTGAATATGCCCACCTTATACGGCTCGCAATCACATTCGATGTCGTAGTTCTCGACGGTTGCCGAGGCGTCGAGTATCGCCGCGGGGCCTTTGTCGGCGCCTTTGACCCAGCTGCTCGTCGCGTCGTATGGAACGGGAACGATTACCACTTTAGCGGTTGCCGGGTCGCGGTATTGTGCCGGGATGTCGCTTAGAAACAGTGATTTTTTCATATTTGTCTTGCCGCAGAAACCACAGGGCACGCAGAGTTTTCTTTATATTTTTTCTCTGCGTTCTCAGTGAGCTCTGCGGTGAAATTAGTCAAACAAAAACATCGCTATCGCAACGGTCGTCGTCCAGAGCTCCCTCATACCGCGTGCGGTCTGGGTGATATTGCTTGTCCTGATTATCAGGCCGCTGGATTTATAGACCTGCTCTTTTTCCGACCATGCCTTGTTCGTGTCAACCTCCAGGCCGAGCGTCGTCCCCAGCATCCCCGCGGCGAGGTCTTCGGATAGGTCCGCCGCCTCCTGCTCGTTCATACCGTAGCCGTGGACCTCGCTGAGGTAGCCCCAGTTGTTGCGGTCTTTCGGCATGGCTAATCCGACCGATGCGCCGACTAATCGGCCGTGCTCGTCGGTTTCCGCCCTCGCCATAACGCAATAGCATATCTCGCCCGGGGTCAGGCGTTTCAGTCCCGCCTCCCGGCTGATTACCTTGCACCGGGGAGGCAGTATCGACGAAACCTGCACGAGGTTTTGCTGAGCGACGCCCGCCGCGCGAAGGGCGTCCTCGAATGATTTTAACTTGTACTTGTGCCTCCCGACACCCTTGGTCAAAAACACCTTCGTTGGAACCAGATTTCTCATTTCCGCGTAAATCTCCTATTTACCGACTAAACGTCTCCTTAAAATTGTTATTCTGACATTGCCTGCAACAAAGCCGGCTGTCGAGACGTTCCAGCTTTTATAAATTCCCGATTATATATTCCGTGCAACCCTTGACAATAAAAATTCTCAAAACTTTTTCCTGCCGAGACCGCAAATCTCATTCTAAATAAAAAGCTGCAAATCCGGCGCTTCACACAAATTCCAGATTCGAGCTGCCAAACAAACACACACGACGAAAACCCTTTGGAGATTTGTTATTCGCAATTTGGACCTTGTTTGATACCTGGGATTTCGATATCGGGCTTTCTATTGAAATTTACCGCGGTTAAAGCCGGACAGGCGCGATTAAAACAAAAGAAGGGCTTATAATAAGGCGTTTTCCTGCATAACGCCCCGTTTTCTCAAAGTTAGGGTTTTTTTGATATTTTAGCAGGAGGGATTTTCAAAACAAAGCGCACTTCCCAT
>JAFGDN010000088.1 GCA_016932095.1 Sedimentisphaerales bacterium | reverse complement strand
ATGGGAAGTGCGCTTTGTTTTGAAAATCCCTCCTGCTAAAATATCAAAAAAACCCTAACTTTGAGGATAAACAACAGGTGCATGTCAAACTTAAGCACTATTTATTCTCCCGCAAATAAGTTCTCGATGCTTATTATAACTCTAAATTGGCCTTGAGGAATCACCTTTTGCGATATTTTCTTATTCCGCTTTTTTATAGAAGTCGGCCTCGCGGTCGGAGAGCTTGCCTTCCTGAATCATTTTTCTGACCTTCTGCACGTCAACGTTCCTGATTTGGCCTGCCGATGTTCCGGCGGCAGTAATACGGGAAGAACCGGGTAGCGCCCGAACACAGTTCCTAATCGATACTGCGGAAAGCACAACGGCAATAACCAGCACGGCCGGGAAAAAATAACGAGAGCGAGTCGGCTCAGCAATAGCGGGCTCTCGTTCAAACCGGCACTTGTCGCAATAGATGCAATCGAGCTTATCATTGTAGGTCAGGCCATATTCGCAGTTGCCGTAATGTTTCGGGGGCAGATACCGGCCAAATATCGCGATTTTATTAAACAGCGACAAAAATGCGCCTGCGGGACAAAGATACCGGCACCAGAAACGTGAATAAAAAATCGAGCCCGTTACTATAACTGTGATGAGCAGCAAGAACCCGCCGGAATGGCTGAATCCGAAAACCTTAATCAACGGGTCAATAGCCAATGTGTCGTGATTTCGAGACAGGAAAAAACCGGCAACAAGAACGAAAAGTATTATATATTTGATAAACCTTGCTTTTCGCATAATTTCTTTTGATAAAGCCGGCCTGAAACGAACCGGCAATACGTAGCCGGCCAACTCCTGTAACGCCCCGAAAGGACACATATAGCCGCAATAAATATTACCAAATAGAGTGGCTAAAAGAGGAACGCCGATAGTCAGCAGACATACGCCTGAAAGTGAAACGGCAGGCGTAACAAATGACAAAAGTGAAGCGATTTGCTCAGTAGAAAACTGGGCATTAAAAACAAACCCGCCTAAGATGACGTTGAAAGCGAGGACGAATAATCGACTCCAGAAACCGCCCCGATATATAACGATAACTGTTAGAACCAAAGCTACAAGAAGATATATACCCTGCGAATCAGGCAGCCAATAAGCGGCGGTCGCCTGCCGACCGGTTTGACCTGCGAATTTTCTTCCGGATTCGGAAAGTGTCTCAAGAATCGCCTTAGAGCTGACCGTCGCGCCGGTTACGGCGTCGATATTTGCGAAGGGCTTTTCGCTGAAGATATTGCGGCCTTTAAGCGATGCAAACCAGTTATTGAGCATATCGAGATATGAGGGCGTTTCGTTTGAGCGGAGGATTTGAAAATCAATCAGGTTGCCGTCGATGTCGGTGAAAACCGCGAGTTCTATTTTACCGCCGAAGCCCCGAATTTGCGCCGCCAGGTTCCTGCTGGCGAATATATAACCGGCGAAATTGTCGTTTGCGTCAAACGCCTTAAAATAATTTATGGTTTTTCCCGTATCGGGAAGTGTTTTCACAGCCGATTCAATCCGAAATTGACCCGCTAACGCCTTCGCCGCATATTGCGGCAGCGCAGGAATAAGCCGCCGGCCCGCCCCTGCCAGCAGATTCGAACACACGACCAGTGTTAAAGCGATTCCAAAAAGCCAATAGCCCGTCGAGGCAAAAGCAGGCAAGGCAATTACTCTCGCCGGACGATACATTCTCAACGCTGAGCCGGCCAGGTTGGCCAAAGCGAACAATATCAATATAAGCAGGGCCGATTGAGTCCCGAGGACGGGCACAAGGACCAACGAGGCAAGTATCCCCCCCGCCGCTGCGCCGAAGTGGTCGGCGTATTCGAGCCGGGCGGATGCCCGCCTCGTATCGAATCCCCGGTTCGCCAAAAGCCCTCCAGTTATTGGGAAATAGCAGCCGGCGCATAAGCCGCATATAATAAAAGCAGTCGCGAAAACCGTGTGCGACCAGCTTTCGAAAGGCCAAAATGCAATCCCCGCGAGTATGGCGCAGTGAATCAAAATCACCGCTGTTAAAAGGAGCTCCGGATAATTCTCATTCCTGCTTTTGATTTTCAAAAGGCGATTAGCGGCCAAAGACCCGCCGGCAAGGCCCGCCATATACAAAGACGAAACCGCACCGATATGCAGGTAAAGGGAGCCAAAGCGCGTTTGATAAAAGAACATCAGGATAATGACAACGCCGATGCCGACTGCCCCGGCCGAGAACATTAAAAACGTAAAATCAAACGTCGAAGCCCTACTTCCAGCGGTCTTTCCAAAAACCAATATCAAACGCAAAATCACGTAAACGAGAATCGGGACTAAAAATACAGACCAGCCGGCCAGAACGAGACGCTTAAAAAGCACCGTCACAGGTGCGTCGGACTGCCTCGCGGACAAAAGTAAACCATACAGGTTCGCTAAGGGTCTTGAATCGCGATTTAGAAGATGCTGGGCGGGCAGGTCGGCTGAATTGTAGGCGTCAATTGCCTTTGCGGCCCTGTCGGGCAGGTATATGCTTAATAGACCATTTGGCGGATAAACCTCGGCTGCCCCTTTTATTGAGGCGAAACGGTCCCTAAGAATACCGGGATTACCTGTAATTTCGCCGGCTTCAGAGGCGATAAACCACATATAGTCGCCTGGTGCAAGAACCAGGTTCGGGAAAACCTCCGCCAGCGTCAATTTAACCGAAGCCCCGATTGAGACAAGCTCGGTCCCCATAATATTTTCGCCGGCGGGCACGCATAACGCCAGAACGCCGCCTGAATTCAGCGAGCCCCTGGCCTGCCTGTAGAATTCCAGTGTATAATAACGATTCGTTACGGAGCTTGTAAGGGCCGGCATATTGATAACTATCAGGTCAAACTGATTAGTGTGCCTGCCGAACAAATCGCGAACGTCGCCGGTGAACGGCTCAAATCGCGAATCAGAAATGGTCATCTCTCGGGGGGTAAACTCCAGCACGCGACTGACGTATTCTTTATCGGGATGCGCCCAGACAACCCGCTCAATCTGCGGAAGCCGTAAAAACCGGCCGCATAAGCCCGGACCTGAGCCGATTACGAGAATCCGCGTTGCGTGGGGATTTTGGGCCGCCGTAAGGGCGACGATTCTTCCCGCCGCCGTCGTATCGGGCAATGCCTCCACGACGCTGCCTTCACGCATAACAACCCACTGATTTTGATAAACCCCGAAAAGATATTCGGCCTGCGCCGTCCGGAACGAACCCCTCAATGACTCCCGCGGCAGCAACCGGGACCACTTCTCGGCCCTTAAACGGTTTGAAAGCGGTTTATCCGCACCAAAAAGAAGGGCAAAACCGAGCAAAATAACGGGCAAAACGCCGACCGCCTGTGTGACTTTGTTCTGAATCCTATATTTGGAAAACAGTGAAAAGAACACGGCCAACGACAGAATCAATGCGATTATAAAAAAGATTTTGGTTGGGCTTATCCCGAATGCCAGAAGCACGGTTGTGCCAAGACCGCCAATGAAGCTGCCTGATGATTCGAGCAGGTAAACCCGTGAAATGGCCGGCCCGGTATCGAGCTTGACCCACCGGCAGGTTACAGGGAAAAGCAATCCCGTAATCAAGCTGACAGGCGCGTTTACCAAAACGCCCAGAAACAACGCCGTCGGAATCGGTAAAAGCGTGTATGGGGCGATGCCGGCTATGCCGCGAATATGAATAATAAGCATTACCTCAATGACAAATGCCGGCAGATACGCCAGAAGCAACATTTCAATATTTGAGGTAAGAAACTCCGCAAGACGCCGGCTGTTATTGATAAGAATCGCCCCGACGGCAATCCAGAAAAACCAGCAGCCAAAGAAGATGCCGACGGAAATGTCGTTGCTTTCAAATGAGGTTAAAAATTCCCTGAAAATCAGCGTCTGCGAGGCGATTGTAAACAGGCCGTACGCGAATATGACAAAGCCGCGAGCGGTATTGGCAAAACGGGGCTTAACTGCTGAATCCTTGCCGCAAATCGTCATTACTCATCACCGAAAACCTCTGCCTGAAAGACCTCAAAGGTCGCGCCCTGTTGCCAGCCATCCCGCGGCAGGCCCGCTTTGAGAGCAAGCTGAGTCAGCGTCTCATCGAGAGTCCACATCTGCTCCGTTGCGACCTGGGGCAAAAACAATGCCATCTGACCGTCTTTTCGAAGAATTATACCGTCCGTGCCCAGGCGGATTTGATTGTATGAAATAATGGGCTGTGGAACAGTCAGGGCCGATATCTCAATTTTTATCCTGCCAAGCTCGTCTCGAGTTACCGGCTTAAACCGCCAGTCGTTTACCGCCGCGTTAATCGCGTTGACAATGACGGATTTGTAAAGCGACTGGCTGGGCAATACCTCCCCGATACACCCGCGAAGCTCCGAATTTTCCTTCAGCGTAACAAACGCCGCACGCGAAACCTTCATCGGCTCCGTTACGGGAATGCCCAGTTGTTCAGGCGTTGGAACGCGGTCATTTTGAAGATAATACTCTATTGTTCTACGAGCAAGAAATAACAGGTTTCTGTGGTCTTCCTGCGTCAGTGGGGATTCGGTTTTGGCCTGCTCGACATCGGCAGCGGTTTGTTGTGGCCACTGGCCGTGGAACGCAATCGCAAAATAACTGACCGAATTTGCGAAATCGCCGGTCATTTCGCCGGACGTTGTGTATTTCAGCATCTCAGGTTTTACCGTTGCCGGCAGCATCGAAAGCAGTATCGCAATGGGTACCCGCCCGCAAATAGTCGCGCCTGTCCTGTCGCAGTATTCAAGAAACCCCTTGCCGTCTAATTTAGCGATATGGTCGTATGCCCCCATATCGAGCTTTTTGAGCTCTTCAGGGATATTCTCACTGAAAGGAACATAACTGTAGTTTGCCCCGTAATGAACAAAATCGGAGCTTGCCACGACAAGAGTGTCCTTATCAACGAGTGATTTGAGAATATCTGCCGCCTCCCGGACCGTCTGCTGCGAGCACTGCCCCGTCACAACGGGAACAAGCTTAAACTTCTTTAACCGAAGCTGCAACATAGGCAGTTGTATGAAGACGCTGTGCTCGGCCTTATACGCCGCGGGCACATCTTTGAACATTTCGTGCTTCAGGAGCTTGTTTATGAATTCTATATCGAGCGTAATCTCGCCTATTGGCGTTTTGTAATGCGTCATCCGAGGCACGCTCAAAGTATCGTTCATATAGGCCTGATGTGACGGTCCTATTACGACAACCCGAACGTATCTGCTCCTTGCGGCCTTTACGCCGAAAGCGGCCGTCTGACCAGAATACTGGTAGCCGGCGTGCGGGCTAATCTGGGCGATGACATCGTCGCTCGATTTCACTTCGGCATTTTTGAAAAAACCCTCTATTTGGCGAGTCAGCGCCTCCGGCTCATCTGGATGCCAGCCCATTCGACCGAGAGGCGACGTCAGCACCGATTTCTTAATCTGCACGGTCTTCCCGTCGGCTATTTTCTGAATCTCATCTGACTCGCTTGACTGCGCATTGACCGGCTGTAACTTCTTCGATTTCCACTCCGCCAGAAACATACCGACGATAAGCAGCAAAAAAATAACCGTTAACCAAATATATATCCTTATGCGATTGTCTCCATATCCGTATAACATATCATCCGCTCCATTCACTCGACTTCGCTCGGGACGGTGAGCTTGTCGAAGCGTTGGCTTGTGTTTCAATATTTTCAATCGCCTTTAACCGGCCCGGATATTTCGCCGTTGGTTTGGCCCATATCATCTTTTTCGGCAAACCGCGTGCAAAAACAACACAGCCGGCCAGGAAAGCCAGGCCGCCCGCCAGAATGTTCTGTAAAAACTTTCGTCGCGTCATTTCCACACCCCGTATATCTTCCGGCCGCAGTCCGGGCAGCAGCCGTCTTTCAATATATTTCGCACAACCATAAAGCCCTGCCGCTGAATTAGCATCTTTTTGCAGCTTGGGCAATATGTATTTTCGCCCTCTTTGCTGCGTATATTGCCTATATACACATAATAAAGCCCCTCTTCGAGCGCAATATGTCTGGCCAAATCGAGCGTCGCCAGGGGCGTCGGCGGCAAGTGCTGCATCTTGTAATGGGGGTAAAAACCCGAAAAATGAAGCGGTATATCGTTTCCCAAGCTGCCCTTGACCCACCGTGCCAACTGTCGAATATCCTCTGGCTTGTCGTTTAGAGTCGGGATAATCAGGTTTATCACCTCGACGTGAACTCCCGCCGCAACGGCGTCTATGAGGCATTGCTTGACGGGGCCGGCCGTGCCGGAACAGAACTTTCTATAAAAATCGTCGCTCATACCCTTCAGGTCAATGCGTGCCGCGTCGGTAACCTCAAGCAGCCGTCTCCAGGGTTCCGGATTACAGTAGCCGGCCGTAACAAGGGCATTTCGTATCCCCGCCTGCCTCGCCAGCCGCGACGTGTCGTATGCATATTCATAATAAACAATCGGGTCGGTATAAGTATATGCGATTGACGGGCACTTTCTTTGCAGGGCAATCTTCACAAGCTGTTCAGGCGGGACGGGCATCGCCGTCGAATCCTCCGGATTGCACTGCGATATTTCCCAGTTCTGACAGTTCAGGCAGTGCAAGTTACATCCGACGGTAGCTAACGAAAGAATCGGCGTGCCGGGCAGAAAATGAAACAGGGGTTTCTTTTCAATTGGGTCGATATTCATCGAGCAGGGATAACCATAGACAACGGTTCTCAGGACGCCGTCGATATTGATTCTGACCCGGCAGTCGCCGCTTTGCCCCGGCCCTATTACGCACCTCTTAGGGCACAACTCGCACTGGACGTTTTGATTCATATTCCGGCTTCTCTTTTAATACGTAGTAATTATACCAGCGGCCTGGAGATTTTCGAGGCCGAAAAGCTGTGGATTAGAAGGACAAAAACTGGTAAAAATACAGGTATAAAATGAACGTCGAAAAGCTAAAAATTGAACGCGAGCCGGTGTTTAACAAGGCCCGGCTTATAATGGGCCTGTCCGGCTGGATGGACGGCGGCGATGTTTCTACAGGCACGGTTAAATACATCCGCAAGCAGCTTGGCGCCGGGCAATTTGCCCATATCGAGCCGGCGGGATTTTATATTTATAATTTTCCCGGCCCGATGGACATATCAGCGTTATTTCGGCCCGAAACACGGATAAATAACGGACTGATTGAAAACCTTACTCTGCCGACCAACATTTTCTATTGCAGCGAAAAAAATGACCTTATCCTTTTCTCCGGCAAAGAGCCGAATCTCGCCTGGGAGGCATACGCCGACTGTGTATTCGGATTATGCACCAAATTTAACGTCAGGGAGATTTTCTTCATAGGCAGCGTCGCCGGCCTTACGCCGCATACTCGCGAGCCGAGAATGACCTTCTCAATGTCTGACGCGAAATTAAAGTCGCTCTTGCCGCAACAGGGTATTCGCCTTTCAAACTACGAAGGACCCGCCAGCATCACCACGTATCTGACTTCGCGTTCGGCCAAAGAGGGGGTAAGTATGCTTAATATGGTCGCTGAAATTCCCGCTTACGTGCAGGGGTATAACCCACGATGCATCGAGGCGGCGATAAGGACTTTGTCCCGGCTACTCGATTTGCACGTCAGCATCGATGAATTGCGCGAAACGTGTGATGAATTTGAGAAGAAATTGACCGACATCGTAAGCACCCAGCCGGAGCTTGCCAAAAAGGTCGCCGAGCTTGAGGAGGACTACGACAACCAGGTCTTCGATACGGAAATGGGCGACCTCAAGGACTGGCTCCAGCAAAAAGGCATCCGGCTGGATTAACCTGACCAACATTGAAAATGGGGTATTTCTAAATGAACACAGAATCGAAGACGCTATTCACGTTAAGCGTTCTGTTGGCCATCAGTCTTATCAC
Source organism: Sedimentisphaerales bacterium (assembly GCA_016932095.1). Classification (GTDB taxonomy): domain Bacteria; phylum Planctomycetota; class Phycisphaerae; order Sedimentisphaerales; family Anaerobacaceae; genus Fen-1362. Next base: position 693 of record JAFGDN010000088.1, on the reverse strand, counting down.
CGGAATATCGCCTTGGTTAAATATCACCTACAAATTCTCCGATTATTTAGACAACATATATTTTTTCAATTGGTGTTGGATTTTAGCATCCATTTGCGCAGTGCTTACAATAATTAAGTCACTACCATTAAGAAAAACCAGAAAATATGTGGTAACCATATTCATTTTGTTCTCAATAATTACTCTGATTTCCGCATTATCGTATGGTATTTTCAGATGGGTAATAGGAACGCTAGTTATGAATATGCCTTACGGCTAAGGAAAGGAATAACATATCGCTAATGAATCATATCATTTTAAGAAAAGAATTGCTTATTTTCACCATAATCATCGGTGCCGGCTTGCGGAAATGCGAGGGAAATACTGGGGAGCTTTACTAATTTCTCCGCCGGGACTTGCCTGCCTAAGGTGAGGTTTGCCTGTTGCCTACTTTCGCATCATGCCAAAACTAACCGTAAGTATCCGTAACTATACCAAACAACGTTTTTTCGCTTAAAAACGAAGATGCTCAACAATAAACCTTGACCATCTATGCCCATCTATGTTTTCAGCTCAAAAACGAACTTCGCCACTCCTCAATCCTTGTCTAAGTTTGTCGAACTTTGTCCAAGTTGCGTTTTTAGCGTAAAAACAGAGCTCGCCTGCTGGGGCAGTCAGAGGGTAAGGATGCAAGGGTGCAGTGTCAGGACCGTT
>JAFGDN010000087.1 GCA_016932095.1 Sedimentisphaerales bacterium | reverse complement strand
TGAAGGCAGCGATTTTGAGCCGGACGGAGACGTTGACTTTGCTGACTTTGCTGATTTTGCCGAACTTTGGCTGGAGTGCAACGACCCGGAAAATCCCGACTGCCCGCCTAACTGGTAAAAACAATTCGCATAAATAACCGGCATATTGAAACACAGGCAGGTAAAAAGCCTGCCGGTGTTGTTTTTTGCCTTGATTTTCCACAAGAACTGCGTTATATTACATAACGAAGGCAGGGTCGCCTTGACAGAACCGCTATCAGCGAGACATTGCTTTCAATGGGTAATCGTTTTTTATTATTTTCGGCGCTTTTTTAGGAGGGTGCTTATGAACGGGCGTTCGATGAATAAGCACGTCGCAATCGCGTCAATTCTCGTGTTCTGCCTGATTTTTGCACAACTTGCTCCGGCCGCGGGAAACCGCATCGAGAACCCGGGATTCGAAACTGGAAACACAAACGGATGGTTCGCTTTTCCTTCGAGTTCAAGCTGTACTATTTCTGCTGTTTCTAACATTGAAGGAAATCCAAATGTCAGCGGCAACTGGAGCGGGTATGCCTCCAACAGACAACAGGACTACAGCGGTTTCAGTCAGTCGCTGATGGGTAAACTCGTAGCGGGCAAAACCTACCAAGTATCCGGCTGGATGATGCTCAATGCCGGTGGCCCCGCCGCCTCGGCTATAATCAAGGCAACGATTAAAAAAACACAAAACGGCGCTACTACGTATGACGAACTTGCTTCAAGGACAGGAACTACCGAAGTATGGACACAACTGAATGGTTTATACACACATACCTCTGATGATGATTTAACGGGATTAGACTTTTATTTCGAAACACCCGGAGTAACGTACAGCTATCGTCTTGACGACGTCGTGGTTATCGACACTGATGACGCAGGCCTTATCGATATCGAGATAACCGGCCCGCCGCGGGTCAATGAGAATTCGGGCTATCAATACAAGTGCATTGCTCATTACGGCGACGGCAGCACTTCTTATGTCACCAATAGCACAACCTGGAGTGAGGATTCCACGTATGCGTCCATCAGCAGCACTGGCTTTCTGACAACTTCGCTGATTACTTCAGACCAGACCTGCACCATCACCGCAATATACGAGGGATTTGTTGATACCTATAACATAACTATAACAGACCTCGAGCATACACCCATTGGAATAGAAATCACAGGGCCGTCGGAGGTTTACGAAAAATCATCGGAATGGTTCACCTGTAGGGTTAATTACAAAGATTTCACGTCATCAGATATAACCTATATCGCCGCCTGGAGTATGGATTGCCCATACGCGACTATTGATAATACCGGCTATCTGACTACATCAGCAGTATCAGAGGACCAGTACTGCACGATAACAGCATCATACGGCGGATATTATGATTCTTTTAACCTGACTATCGTTGACGGATCGGACTGGCGTATAGAAGCAAACGAAAGAATCGAGCAAATCCGCAAGAGAGACGCCCAAATCAAGGTAGTTGACCTTGCCGGGCGTCCAATCACCGGCGTCAACGTGCAAATCAGTCAAAAAAGACATCACTTTGCCTTCGGCTCAGCCATAAATAACAAGTCCGTCGGCGGCACAAGAAATATGAGCAACCCCGATTATAAAAACTTCTTCAAAAACCACTTCGAATGGGCGGTCTGCGAGGATGAATCGAAGTGGTACTCGAACGAGCCGACGCAGGGCAACGTAACCTATACCGACGCCGATATTATCTATAACTGGTGCTCAACCAACGGCATAAAAATGCGGGGGCACTGCCTGTTCTGGGAAGTCGAAAATATCCAGCTCAATTATCAAACCTGGGTTTGGAACCTTCCCTATGCGCCGCTACCGGAGACAAGCCCGCTTCGAACAGCCGTGCAGAACCGTATGAACAGCGCAATGAATCATTTCAAAGGCAAATTCCTGCACTGGGATATCGATAACGAGATACTTTCCGGCTGGTTTTATCAGGAGCGCCTCGGTGAAGCAATAATTCCCTGGATGTTCCGCACAGCCAGACAGATTGACCCCGCCTGCAAACTATTTGTAAATGAATATGCAGGTAATTCATTCGGCTGGTATGACGGCTGGACATATGCGTATTTCATCGATTATTTAAGAGACAGCGGCACTCCAATTCACGGTATAGGCATTCAGGGTCACGTTGAAGCCGGATTCAACGGGCGGAAATACTTCAACGATGTCCTTGAACCACTCAGTGAGGTGGATTTGCCGATATGGGTTACTGAGGCCGACTCGCCGAATCCTTACAAGGCCCTGCAGGCCAATGATATGGAGGACTTATACCGCATAGCGTTCAGCCATCCGTCCGTAGAAGGCATCTTAATGTGGGGCTTCTGGGAAGGGTCTCACTGGCGTGAAAACTGGTGGATAGTAAACGCCGACTGGACGCTGAACGAGGTCGGCCTTCGCTACGAAGCCCTTATGAACGAATGGACGACAAATGACGAAAAGACCACAGACGCCGGCGGCTCATTGACTTTCAGGGGATTTCACGGCGTTTATGAGCTGGCGCTGGCCGTCCCAGGCGCACCCATCGAGGTTAAAACCATAGAGCTGGAGCCGGGGGATACGGCCCAGCAATTTATCCTCCAGATGAATATCGAAAGTGAGGAGCCGCAGAATTGCACCGACATTGTCGCGATGGGGCTTTCTCTCGATTCGGACCTGAATCACGATTGCCGTGTGAATTACGGTGACCTCGAAATATTAGTCGATTACTGGCTTGCCGACGATTGCGTCGCGTCCGATAACTGCGAAGGGGCTGATTTCGAGCCGGCAGACGGCGTTGTCGATTTCTTCGACCTCAGTGATTTCGCAATGCAATGGATGCAGTGCAACGACCCCGAAGACCCCGACTGCACGCCGACGTGGTAACTACGACCCATAAGCTGAAGCTTTTATAAATATAAGGTAATTCCCGTCTAAACCACGGCCTCGAACGGCCGATTATATTATGTGACGCTTAAACGCCGGCCTATGTAAAATAATAAATATCGTGGGCACGCCGGTCTTATAAATGCCGGCCTTTGGATTTTAGTAATTTTCGCTTAAAATTTATATAAGGATTCACGGTCAGCGTCCGACTTGAAGCAGTTTGGCCTTTATTCGACACTGGTGCAGCTGCCCAAAAACCAAGCCGGAACATAAGATATGCGGTTGAGGAAGATGCGAGTAAAACGTTCCAAAACAGGTCAGGGTTTTACACATATCGATGTAATGGTCGCGGGAGTCATTCTTGTCATCGCGGTCGTCGGCACCTCGTTGTATCAGTATCATTCGTCATTGAATCTTCAAAAGGCTGATTTGCACGCTACCGGTGTTCGTCTGGCGCTTATGCTTTGCGAGGGCTGGTCCGGCGTGGACGGGGCCACCTCATTTAATCCAGTCAACACGTTCGGCTCTGAATTCAATATAAGCACCAGCACAGGACCATCGCCCCCAACCGGCTTTACAGTTCTGGGCAAATACAAGATTATTGTCGGAGGAACGTATTATTATGTTACACTATCCTGGAAAACCACCACCCCGAACCTCAAGGCGCTTAACGTAATCATCAAATGGGACCCTCTCAGAAAAACAACGAATCTGCTTACAGACGCCCAAAAATCTTATCAACTGACCGTTTATGTTCAAAACACTACGTGACCTATTAGAACAGGCGCATAAATGAAAAAAAAACATCGCTATTTCCGTCGTGGCCTTACGCTTCTCGAAATGGTAATTGCCTGCACTATTTTCGTAATAATGACATTCGGTGTTTCAAGTGTGCTTTCAAGCAATCAGCGACTCTGGAACGCAATGTATAACCGCACGTATTCCGACGAGGCGACCAGCGCCCACCTCGCGAAGAAAATGTTTGACGCGTGCATTCGCAAATCGAGCAAAAAGGAGCTGAAGATTGACACCAACAGCAAATGGGTCGAGTCATATTATTACGCCGATGAGACATCCACTCAAATCGACCGATACGTGCGTTTCTTTTATCTGGAAGGCGCCCTGTTCGTCGAGCACGGACTGGCCAATCCCAAGGAATCGTTAAACGTTCATATCCTCTGCGACAACGTTACGAATTGTCTTTTTAAACAGAGCGGACGTTCCGTCCATATGTTGCTGACTTATCAAATCGGGAATCAGACGCAAACAATAGGAACCTCCGCGGAAATGCATAATGATTGACCGCGGCACTTCCTTTCGCTAATCAGCCCAGTCAGGAATCTCTCCAGTAGTTGTCTCCGACCACCGTTTGACGGTATAACCGGAACTGCTGCTGTTACTCTGAAGCGCTATATTGGGATTATCTCTCAGCGCCACGTCGAAATAGAACTTTGACCCGGTGCCAATATTAATAGTGCTTGCAGCTATTGCCCCGTATATGCCCGCCGTGCTGGTGGCGGTAACGTGCCCGTAAGGGGCGTAAATCATAGCCGTCAGGGTCGATTGCGACTGCAGCGCGATTTGCTGCCATCCGGTGGCCTGTGCAGCCGTTCCGTAAATCTGGATATGGCTCGGGTCTATCGTGCTCCCGGCGTATTTCATTGTGATGTTGTCGTAGCCGTAGAGATTGCCATCGAGATACAATATTAAAGTCGAACCTTCCTGGACTGTAATTTTAGCCCCTGACTCAAGCTGGAGAAAGCCGCAGTTGTTGATATTGGTGATACCAATGGTAACCGTGCCTCCGGATATTACAAGCTCCTGGTTGGGACTGATAAGAAGCTGGTTGTACTTGCCGCTATTGGCCGGCGTAAAGGTAGTTTTACTCGATATGACATATTGAGTCGTATTTTTAACAGACAGGGACGGCATCGTCGGAATCACGAATTCCGGCTCTGACGTGAGTGCATACTTGGTGCCGTTGAGTGTCCCGGTCACGGGAATAACATCATTAGGGACGCCTCCGACGCCGCAGAAAGCATTGGCGTTGACGACAGTTCCCGTGCAGATTGGAACAAGCGACCAGTCCGTGCCCGTTGTGCCGATGTCAAACGTGCAATTGGTCGCGAATGGGTCTCGGGAATCATAGCCGGAAACGAGTATATTCTGCTCGAAGGTAAGCTGTCCCTTGCTGAAAAGACCGTAGTCGATAATGGTATCCATTTGTGTTTGCAGGGTCGCCGTAATGATTCTTCTGAAACCTCCGCAAGCGCCGACCGATACTGCGGAGTATTCTCCCCCTGTCTTAATAATTTTGTAGGAAAAAACGCCCTGTGAGCCCGGGAGGGTTTCACCAACCGACATCGGCAGAGAATAATCGTTGAGCGTTCCGTCGCTGACCTGCTTATTGAAAATGTTAAGCCCCATTTTAAGCCCCGCGTCTGTGCAGACCCTGCAGGCCGTTTCCTGGGCTATGCGGACTGCCGACAGCGCCGACTGGTAGCTCATAAATAATAGCGCCATACCGGCAATCGTAAGCACCGTAACAATCAACATCACCAGCACAACAGCGGCCCCATTGCGCCGCCGAAGGGAATAAGCCAAAGCACGTTTTTTCTTTTTCATTTTAATCTTCATTTTCGATTAAACCTCAAAATAAATTTTCGCGTGCGTTGCCTGTGCCGCCCTCTATATCGACAAACAACTCAGCAGATTTAATCCGACATCCCTATCAAAAATATAAGCCGTATCTGATAAAATACAAAAGGGAAGTAAAACTTTGCCTGTTACAACCGCATTATAGGACTGTTTTTGGCTCTATGCCTTAAAAACACGACTCAAATCGCTTTTCATTCGTCCCTAATAGGAAAATCGTTCAAAAATTCTTGATTTTCATTATTGGTTCTGGTATCATAGCAAAAAATACGGAGAAGGGCATCTAAGCTTGTTCAAACCGGACGCGCCCCCTGCTTAGGGGCTTTTCATTTCAGGACAAACTAATTTTTTAGGGGTGTGATGAAATGGATAAATGTGATTTAATTGATTCAAGCGGTTTTTCCCTGCGCAAAATCCTCGTAATAACAACAATATGCCTGTTTCTGATACCTGTCCTTAGTGAAACCGGTGGACAGGCAGTGTTTGCCGCAACCGTGGACGTCAATTTAAACACTGCCGAGCAGACCATCAGGGGCTTTGGCGGTATGAATTTCCCCAGATGGGGCCATGGTTTACAAAATGACGCCCAGGTTGATACGGCTTTCGGCAATGGCCCCGGACAAATCGGCCTTACAATTATGCGTATCGATATTTCACCGTTCCAAAGCGACTGGGGCGACACAGCCGCCGCCGCACAAAGGGCCATAAACAACCACGGCGCTATTGTAATGGCATCTCCCTGGTCGCCTCCGGCGTCTATGAAAACCAACGGCGAGACAGGAAATGGGGGTGAACTGTTACCTGACGCATACGATGATTATGCCGACCATTTGAGTGATTTCGTGAATTATATGTCATCGCAAGGGGTCTCTCTGTATGCTGTCTCCCTTCAAAATGAGCCCGATGTCTCTGTTACCTACGAGTCCTGTGACTGGACGCCGACGCAAATGATAAATTTTCTTGTAAATAATGCGTCAGTGATTCCAACCAGGGTGATGGCTGCCGAGTCGTATCATTTCGATAAAAGTTTCACTGACCCGATACTAAATAATTCATCTGCCGAAGCCCAGGTAGATATCATCGCCACCCATATTTACGGAGGAGACCTCTCTGATTATCCTTTGGCAAGAAGCAAAGGCAAAGAAGTATGGATGACCGAGCATTATACCGATAGTTCGACTAATGGCAACGTCTGGCCCAATGCTTTGAATGTAGGCGAAGAGATTCATAATTGTATGGTTGCCAATATGAACGCGTATATATGGTGGTATATAAGAAGATTCTACGGCCCAATGGAAGAAGACGGAAGTATCACCAAACGCGGCTACTGTATGAGTCATTTCGCGAAATTCGCCCGGCCGGGATACGTCAGGGTAGATGCGACAGATAATCCTTCTTCCGGTGTTTATGTAACTGCATATAAAAGCGACGCTAATCTGGTTATTGTTGCTGTAAACCAGAACTCGTCTTCCAGCGAAGTGACGTTTTCGCTGTCCGGCGGCATTGTAAGCAGTTATACAAAATATGAAACATCAAGCAGTAATAGTTTAAGTAACATGGGTTCTGTCGGCAGCACGGATACTTTGGCCGCTGAGAGTATAAACACCTTTGTCGGCACTATCAGCTTCGAAGAGGACACTAATGCGCCGACGCCAGACCCGATGACATGGACTTTGGAGCCGACGGCAACGGGGGAAACCTCAATCGAGATGACCGCGACGACCGCCAGCGATATCAGCGGCGTCGAGTATTACTTTGACTGCCTTACCGCAGGCGGCCACGATAGCTCCTGGCAGGACAGCACTTATTATGAGGATACAGGTCTTGACCCCGATACCGAATACTCCTACAGGGTCCAGGCACGTGATAAAAGCCCCGCCCAGAATGCTACCGGCTGGTCGAGCACGGCGTCCGAATACACCTGGCCGCCCGACACTACCCCGCCGACGCCCAATCCGATGACCTGGCTAACGC
>JAFGDN010000086.1 GCA_016932095.1 Sedimentisphaerales bacterium | reverse complement strand
CGGCAAAATCATCGACTGTAACTCAAATCTATCGCCTATCTGTTCCTGCCTCTGTTAAAAATCACTCATTTTGCAGAAGTCTTATATCTCTTTCAAAACAGTGTCAATCAGTGTAAATCGTGTCTAAAAATTCAGTGTTAATCAGTGTCTGATATTATATTTACCATTTTTCGTATCCCGTAATTTCTCCCGATAAGCGCGTCGGCCTGTGGTAATGGACTTCGCGGTATTACCACCGTCGGATTATCGAGCTCAAATTCTACTACGTCGAACTTTGACTCGGGTTTGCTGTTTTGTGCTTTTATTATGTCGGCCATAGAGGTAATGGGCATATCATTGATTTTGCTAACGACCTGTTGCGCAAGGTCGATATAGCCGAGATTTATCGGCGATGGCAGAACGTAGCTGAGTATGACGATGTTCTTTCGTTCATCCGTCGGCTTGAACGCCGTATCGCGGAAGTAATGAAACAGGTGCGGGCTGACCTTCCCGTCCCAGTCCTTGCCGAAATTCGCCATATAAGGCAGCGTCAGTTTCTGAAATACAAATCCCCCTGTAACCACGTATTCCGGCTGTTTGCCGTATTCGTAGAAGGGAACAAGCATTTGTTCTACGTTGAAATTTTGCGCCTTGACCTTGATTTTCTGCCTGGCGCCGTCGCGCCATATTTCAAAATCGATTTCGTCCCCGACTTTGTGACTGGTTATCAGGTGTTGAAAAGAAACTCGGTCATAAACGGGATGGCTGAATTTCCCGTGACCGTCAATTTCTTCGCCGTCGATTTTCAAAATTACGTCGTTTGGACTGAGGATACCACTGCCCGTGCCGAGGGTATAGACGTTCGTAACCTGCACACCTGTTTTCAGCGTCTCCGGCATTTTTAGATATGCCCTCGTTGCCGGGTCAAGCAGTTCGCCGGCTTCAAAACCGCTCGTCGCAACTCCCGGGTAATTCGACTCTCGCGCCTTTGACACAAAATTATTTATAACGGCGGCCGGTATTAGACCCGTCTCTCGCGTCCCGTCGCTCCAGCAGCCGATTCCTATGGGCGTCGTTTCGATGCAGTAAAGCTGGCCCGTCCCTGTCTCCTGCGACGTGTTCGTTACCACGAAAGTCAGGAAGCTGTTATAAGATACCGGCGAGCCGCGCACCTCCGCCCGGTCTAAGTAGCCCTGCCCTGTGGTCAAGTTGCCCGCTGAGTCGAGCCAGTAGTAATTTAATTTTGCCCCTCTTTTGAACTTGTCCGCGAATTTCAGGGGATTTAACGGCTTTTGCAAATCATTGGGCTCGAACTCGATAAGCGCCAGGTCAATCTCGTAATCGACGGTCTTGATTTTTGCAGGTATGTATTCGTTCTGCCCGAATACCCGCGCTTTAATAAGTTTGGCGTTCGTCAGGTTCCACGCCGGCGTTATCGCCTCGTATTTTCCCACTGCGCAGCCAACCCCGCTTTTTTGCTGAATCTCCGTATTTCGCCACGGCCGTATCTGGTCGTATCCGTATGATGAAATCTCTAAGTAAACTATCGACTTCTTCATTGCCTTGCGAACCTGCTCTTCTCCCGCCCACGCCGGTGTCACGTTCTTACCGCAGAGCACGCTGAGAACGCAGAGAAAAAAAAGCGACAGTAATCTTTTTTGTCCTGCTATTTTGCCTTCTGTCTTCTGTCTTCTCTCTTCTGTCTTCTTTATTCTCATTTCTCGTCCTCCAGCATCTTTTCCTGCGGTATATCATATTTCCTGAGAATGTCCGCCTGCCTTTCACGGGCGGTCTTTGCGTCGATTATCATCGGCTGCTCCATCCCCATAAACTTTATCGTCCAGAAATCTCCCTCGGCCTTTTCATAAATGTTCCACACGTCGTCGAGCGCCCATATCGGCGTCCCGTTTATGCTCTCAATCACCTGGCTTTTGAATTTGCCCGCATACGCGTTTATCTTGTCGGCCATTATCTCCGATAGCACAACGTATTCACGGCGTTGCCTGTCCTTGTTAAGCTGCATCGAATTGCGGAACAGGTATCGCAGATAAAACGGCGCCTCCCTCATCCATTCATGCCCCCACGTTTCGAGGTAGTTTCTTGTCGCCGGCACGAACACAAGCCCCGCAAAGCAGACGTATCTCGGTGAAATGTCATATTGCCTCGCAAATTCAAAAACGGGCCTGTTCAACGCCACCTTCGCCGACGCCTTTTTAAGCTCGCCCCCCCGGTAAAACTGAATTTCGACCGCATCGCCGATTTGTTTCGTCTCTATCGCCTCCGACAAATCCAGCTTCAGCCCGTATATTTCGACCCGCCCGTCGTTGTCGATTTTGTAGTTGTCAATCTGCACCAAAACGTCGTTTTTCTGCAAAATCGTTTCGACCGAGCTGTGCATAAGCGTCTCTATTATGACTATACCTTCTTGCTCAGGGGGTGCTTTTAGATACTCCCTGTAGCTTTCGTTGTGAAGCCCCTGATACAGCATTACCCCTAACGACCCGAACCCGTCGTAAGTCCCGTCCTCGATGTCTTTTAGAAAATGTGTCATCACCGTCGTCGGTATCATATACCCTATATTGTCCGCCTGCCTTAGCCCCTGGAACGCCACACCGACGACGGAGCCCTCCTGCATCACCGGCCCGCCGCTGTTGCCCGGGTTGATTGCCGCGTCCGTCTGAATCACAAGGTGCGAATCCGCCCCCGTATGTGAGTATGTATCTAATTGTATTCGCGAAACCACTCCTTCCGTAACCGAAATATGCCTGCCTCCTATTGGAAATCCGTATGTCGAGACCGTCGTGTTTATCCCCGGCAGGTCCGCCAGATTTAACGCAATCGTATCGTTAAAGAAGCTCGAATCGCCGACCTCCAGTATGGCCAAATCGCAGTCATGCCCGATGAATGCAACCCTCGCGGGAAACCGTTTAGCAACGCCCTCTTTTTGAAGCTCGACGTATTTATTGTTGCTGACGTTATGCGCGTTGGTCATTACCCTGTTGCCGTCGATGATAAATCCCGAACCCACTCCCTGCGCCATCGCCTTGGGTTTCCACGGTGTAACGTAATCGAATTCCTGCCCGGCGCTGCGAATCATCACCACCGACTTTTCCATTGTTCCGAGGCCGGCCCCTTCGCAAATACCGCACGATATTGTTAGCACAACTGCTATAACAATGTTTTTCATCGCTCGTTTCTCCGACATATCGACCGTCTTTCTTGGTGGTTCCTTATGCCGCCTTGATACTATCAGGACTCCGGGCCAAACACAACGGTCTTGTAAAAATCCCTCATTTCCCCGAAAAAACAGGTTGACGAAATCGGGGGTTGACGTTTATACTCTCTCGATTTTTTGGGCATAAAAATTTGGAGGCAATATGGTTAACGAAGCAAAAGACATTTTGAAACAGAGGTTATCAGCCCAGCACTACGAACGGCTTATTGCGATTGAAAACTCGAAGTTGCTACGCTTTGTGGCCGACGCCGTCGAATTGACTAATCCGGCTTCCGTTTACGTCTGCACCGATTCGCCCGAAGATATAGAGCACGTCCGCGAACTGGCGGTAAAAACCGGCGAAGAAATTCCTCTCAATATAAAGGGACATACCTGCCATTTCGACGGCTACAACGACCAGGGACGCGACACATTCAGCACCCGCTACCTCCTGCCGGCCGGCTCAACGCTCGGCGAATCCCTTAAGTCCGTCGAAAAACAGGCCGGAACTAAAGAGGTCCGCGACCTCCTTAAAAACTCGATGGCGGGCCGCGAAATGCTCGTCAGCTTCTGGACCCTCGGGCCTGTCGGCTCGGAGTTTGCCATTCCCTGTGTTCAGATTACCGACTCGCCTTACGTAGCCCACAGCGAATCATTGCTCTATCGCCCCGGCTATGAGCAATTCAGGAAAATCGCCGCAAGCCCCGACTTTTTCAGGTTTCTTCATTCCGAAGGCGAGCTGGAAAACGGGGTAAGCAAAAAGTATCAGTCACGCAGGGTTTATATTGACCTCGAAGAGGAAATGGTTTATAGCGTCAACACTCAGTATGGCGGCAACACGATGGGCCTCAAAAAACTCGCACTTCGCCTGGCAATCCAGAAGGCCTCGCGCGAGGGATGGCTCGCCGAGCATATGTTTGTTATGGGCGTTCACGGCCCAAATGACCGCGTTACTTATTTCACAGGCGCATTCCCCTCCGCCTGCGGAAAAACCGCCACATCTATGCTGCGGGGCCAGACCATTGTCGGCGACGACATCGCCTATCTACGCAAAAAAAACGCCCGGATGTGCTGCGTCAACGTCGAAAAAGGAATCTTCGGCATTATCCAGGACGTCAATTCCAAAGACGACCCCGTCATTTACAAGGCCCTTACAAGCCCGATGGAGGTCATCTTTTCCAACGTCCTTATCGCCGACCGTAAACCGTTCTGGCTCGGTATGGGCTGCGACCTGCCGGCCGAAGGCGTCAACTTTTCCGGCAAATGGTTCAAAGGCAAAAAAGGCCCCGAAGGAAATGAAATATCCCCCGCACACAAAAACGCGCGTTACTGCCTCAGTATCCCCGACCTCGACAACTGCGACCCGGCCCTCGATGACCCCCAAGGCGTTAGCGTCGGCGGCATAGTTTACGGCGGACGCGACTCCGATACCTGGGTCCCCGTCGAACAGGCCTTTAACTGGGCCGAAGGCATAATCCTGAAAGGCGCCTGCCTCGAATCCGAAACAACCGCCGCAACACTCGGAAAGCAGGGCGTTCGCACCTTCAACGTTATGTCAAATATCGACTTCGTTTCCATACCAATCGGCAGATACGTCCAGAACAATCTCGACTTTGCAAAGGGCGTTGAAAAACCCCCGCTTATTTTCTCCGTCAATTACTTCCTCAGGGATAAAAACAACAAATATCTCAACGGTATGGCCGACAAGCTGATATGGATTCTTTGGGCTGAGCTTCGCGTTCATAATGAGGTTAATGCAATCACTACTCCCACCGGATTCATTCCGTTTTATGACGACCTCGCCCGCCTTTTCAATCAGCATTTACAAAAGGATTACACAAAGGACGATTACGTCAGGCAGTTTACCGTCCGTGTCCCCGAAAATCTCGAGAAGCTCGACCGTGTCGAAAAGGTCTTTACTTATCAGGTCCCTGATACACCGGAAATTATCTTCATTACTTTTGACATCGCAAGAACGCGTCTCAAGGATGCCGCCCAAAAACTCGGCGAGTATATCTCACCCTTTGATTTGCCGGGAAAACAATTTTAGTGTCAAAGCCCTCAAAATCCTAAGTGCTTTGTAGAAAAGAACTTACGTGCCATCTATTAGCAGGCGAATTGCCTATATTCACATATTCATTTCCAGTATATTAAAATGGGGTAAAAAAATTTTTTTATAGTCCTATAATTTACTTGCTTTACTTGGGAATTGTTTGTACAATACTAAGTTGAAGAAAAGGGAGAGAGTGCCCTCAGTATTCTGTAGGGCACTTCTCGCCAGGTGCACAGCTGTAAGTTACTGTGCGAAGAAGTGTATTAGCTTTACGGAAACTGAGGCAAACGGTGATGAGCGAACAATCGCGGAGTTTACCTCCCGGCAAAAGTGAGATGCGCTTTCAGAAGGATGGGAAAGCGTTCTATGTGCACAACGATGCGCACATGTCCCCTTTTTACAGCCGCACCCATAACGACCTTATCGGAAACTCCCCGTCTTTTAATTCAGTTCTCGAAGTAATCGGCGCCGTCGCACCCAGGCACTGCCCGGTCCTTATCACGGGCGAAACGGGTGTCGGCAAGGAAATGGTCGCAAGGCAGCTTCACGCCGCCAGTAACCGCGCCGAAAACGTCTTTGTCCCGGTTGATTGCACCACCCTTACAGGCCAGCTATTCGAAAGCCAGTTGTTCGGCCACGTCCGGGGCGCATTTACAACCGCCGTTGACAGCACCCTCGGCTTTTTCAGGGCCGCCGACAAGGGCACGATTTTCCTCGACGAAATCAGCGAAATACCCCTCGAATTACAGGCCAAATTATTGCGCGTTCTGCAGGAACGCCGTGTTACACCCATCGGCTCAACCAAATCATACTCCGTTGACGTTCGCGTCCTTTGTGCTTCCTGTCGAGACCTTCAGGATATGGTCAAAAAAGGCGCGTTCCGTTCCGACCTTTACTATCGTCTCGACGTCGTTCGAATCGAAGTGCCGCCCCTTCGTCATCGTAAGGAAGATATCCTCACTTTGGCCGAGTATTTCCTCATCAACCAGGCCAACTTCTACGGCGAACCGCACAAGGTCTTCAGCGAGGAGGTCAAACACCTGTTTCTCAGCTATTCCTGGCCCGGCAACGTCCGCGAGCTTGCCAATGCCGTTGAGCGTGCCTATGTTCTTACCCCGGGTTCTGAAATCCAGTCGTCGGTTCTCCCCTTCGAGATTATCATTGCCGATTCTCCCTCTTACCCCAAAGACCAGCTTCCAACCCTCGACGACGTCAAGCGAAAGGTCATCACCCAGACGCTCGAATACACCCGTGGCCGTAAAATCGCCGCCGCACGCATCCTCGGTATTGAGCGCCGCCAACTCAACCGCCTTATGCAAAAGCTCGACGTTCGTTCCCCACAGTTCGACAAAAACGCCGAATAAATTTTCTTACGCTTTCAGTTCTACGTTCGATGTTCAATGTTCAATATTCGATGCTCTTTCCTGATACCCTTCGTCCTCTGTATGCCGCGGCGTAGCCGGTCGGCAGGGTGTGCTGTGCACACCATTTTTGAAGGTAGGCATAACCCATCCTACAACTTCGCTAAATAACTCATACTGACCGATTTTTGAAAGAGTTATAGTAACCATTATGAAAAAAAACCGGCCTTTTCTGACGATAACGCCTTTGATAACAAGAAATTATCGAATGACAGGCCATATGATTACAATCGGAAAAATCCCTATGGTTTCACGGTTCGTAGTTTTTAGCGTATAGCGTTTAGTCCTAAAAGGGCGAACCGAGCAAAGCTGTTGATTATAATAGTCAATCAGCAATAATCAATCGTGATTAAGGGAGAGGTTTTTTCACCGCGATGGCAAGCGGGAAAATTACTAACAACATGACAACGCTAAAAGGAATTGAAATCCACAAGTTGGTACTGAATTCCCCCAAGAGTTTGTCAAATAAACCTGCTGTAATTACCAACGCAATTCCTATGACACTTGCTTTAAGTATTAATGTTAGTACATAACAGGCGAAAGAGAAAAAAATTAACATCACAGTTTCTCGGGGTGAGTTTTTGCAAACAGATGAAGAACTGGATAGGTATGGTTGTGCATAAGGGGAAAAGATACTGGTTAGGCAGATTTGACAGCGAAGAGGAGGCAGCGAAGGCATACGATGAGAAGGCAAAGGAGTTATTCGGCGAATTCGCGAGATTGAATTGCCCGCCTGAAAGCGTCGAATCGCGGGCGCTATTCGCGAGAATCGGCAAAAACCTGGCCTGGTTAAAGCAGGCGCTCGCGAAGATATGGCTTTCAGTCGGCGGGCGGGTCAGGAATATATTCGAGCAAATCGCCGGGTGAGCAGTTCAAGGCCCTGCATATCGAATTGAGCGTTGAAAAGCGAATCGCGCGGGCCTTGTTGGTTTTCAGGACAGAAAGGTTATTGAGGGCTATGCCTGCGGCATCGGCAAGCTCGGTAAGTTTCATCCGCCGGTCGAGAAGAACATAATCGAGTCGAACGTTAATCATTGTCAACCTCCATCAAACGAGTGTCTTCGATTCTTCAATGACGGGGAGCAGGCGATGCAAAATCATACCTACGCCAACAAGCAACAGCACCTTTGCCAGGGTCGGTCCCAGTAACGGTTGTATGAATATAATTTGAGAGGCCTTAGGCATTTCAGAAATCCAGAGGAACCTGATTACAATCAAGGGATTTTTATCGAAGGGCCCTGTAGCAATGAGAAACTTTAAGAACAGAAAGAACGCATAGAAGTAGCATAATTTGTCGGTCATTCGCAGGATAAGAGGCGGCCTTGCCATTGGGCGAAGCAAATAATCGAGCAGCCCACCGATGGCAAAGGCAAGAAAACCAGGAATAAAAAAGTCATAGACAAGGGAAGAAATAACGTAAAGCAAAAAATCTATCTGCTTTTGGTCTTCAGTAATCTGCCAAGTGTTTTTTACGAGCGCAAAAAACCAGACAAGCCCTCCCAAGAGCAATAGCCAGCCGACGATACGGGCTATAAGACAATATGCCTGCAACAGCCGACGATGTTTTTCAATAAACTGTGTCATAAAATAACGCCTCATTTCTTCTTTAATTTTGCCATTTCGTTTAATTCA
Source organism: Sedimentisphaerales bacterium (assembly GCA_016932095.1). GTDB lineage: Bacteria > Planctomycetota > Phycisphaerae > Sedimentisphaerales > Anaerobacaceae > Fen-1362. Next base: position 13,588 of record JAFGDN010000086.1, on the reverse strand, counting down.
ACATCGTGTAATAATACACGATTGTCGTGTATATGTCAATGATAAAATGGATTTTTTGAAATTTTTTTCTGTTTTCTTTTAGGTGGTTTGAATATTTACGTAAGCTGTTTTGTAATAAGCGGTTACGTTACCACTGTGCCTCGTAGAATGGGCCGTCGTAGCCCTCTTTTTTGGGGATGGGGCGGGTTTTAAGGATTGCTTCGGCGATTGCGACGTCGGCGGGATGGGTAATCTTGATATTCGATGAGTCGGTCTCGACAATCGCAACCTTATGGCCGAGGGCCTCGATGAGCTGAGAATCATCGGTGATTTTGTCAGCGTTTGCCTTGTCGGCTTTTTCACGGGACTGTTTCAAGAGGTTTACCTCAAATACCTGCGGGGTCTGGGCTTCGTAAAGCCCGTTTCGGTCAACGGTTTTAACGATGACGCCGTCTTTAACTTCCTTGAGGGTCGCGGTAACCGGGCAGGCCAAAATAGCTGCGCCGGTTTTTTCCGCGGCCTTGATTACGCCGTCAATCCATCCGGCGGTTACGCAGCAGCGAGCGGCGTCGTGGATTGCTACAAGGTTTATATCGTCTTTTAGCAATCCAAGCGCCTTGTTGACGGTTTCAAAACGTGTTGCTCCGCCGAGGAAGACCTTTGTTTTGAATAAAGACAGGTTCGCCCCCCAGCGGATGTTTATGATTTCCTCATCTTCGGCCGGGATACCGAGCAGGATTTGGCTGACGTCTTCGCGATTAGCGAACAGCTCGACGCTTTTTAGAAACACCGCTCTTCCGCCGACTTCAACGAACTGCTTTTTTCGTTTTCCGCCAAAGCGTTTGGCGGGGCCAGCCGCACAAATTATAGCCGCTACCTTTGCAGACATATTGCCTCAGGATAAGCAATCAGGGCCGATTGTCAATATCTGTGGCGAGGAGCTTTTTGAGCATCTTAGTGTCCCTGTCAGGGTAATATTCATCGACAACTTTGCCCTGCTTATCAATCAGGACCGTTGTCGGCCAGGCCTGTATCCCGTAGGCGGCGGTAGTAGCCCCCTTCGCGGTTTGATTTGTGCTTTCAATCTTGCATTTCCCACCTCCGTCAAGTGCGATGGCAAACGGCAACTTTCTATCTTTCCAGTGTTTTTTACTTAATTGCTCAATTTTCTCCTCCAGCACTTTGACAGAACTTATCGAATCATCGTGGATACCGATAATGATCAGCCCCTTGTCGCTGTATTTTTCATGAAGGTCAATCAGTTTCGGCATCTCCGCAACGCAGGCGCTACACCATATTCCCCAGAAATCCAGCAAAACGACTTTACCGCGGAGGTCGGCCAGTTTAAGCGGCTTACTGTTTATCCAACCTTGTATTTGCTGCAACTCAGGCGCTTCCTTTCCTCTCAAATTCGCCAATCGGTCTGCGGACAGTTTAAAATCTATTTTTTTATCTTTTTGCCAAAACCTGACCTTGATATCCTTTTTTTTCTCATATAACCTCGTCCCGTATGCATACAATCCATAATTGCCGATAGGCAAAAGGAACTCAAACTTTCCCTCTGTGCTTATGAACGACAATGACTGGTGGTATAATGTTTTATTATTTACATACGTTACATAAACGTTCGTCCAGTCCACTTTCTGGCCCAATTTGGTTAGCTCAGTGCTTTTGATTGTACCGTGAACCCGGCACGTCGGCGTTAGTTTCAGTTCTATCTCTTTGCCGAGGTCGCTGCCTTTAACAACCACAAAGCCAGCCAGCTTGTCCTTGTAGAGACCGTAAAGCACTTCGCCTATGTAGCCTTCTTGTTTTTGCCACTCGTTTTCAAATATGTTCTTCTCGGGCAAATGAACCAGACCATTATTATCACAGATATATTCTTTGCCGTATTGCTTGTCACCTTTCTTTGAATATTCTTGGTAAATCTTAGCACCTGGTAATACTTCGTTTTCGGGCCCGACGACTTTAAGGACAATCTGCTTATCATCGGCACCTTTGACAATCCCGGCAATGAGAAAAAACAATCCTACGAAGACAATTCCCATTTTGAATTTCAAATGCAACTGGTTTTCTGTAATCATAATTTTAATCCTCCCGGTTAAAATTCTATTCCACGCCTGGCGGGGATGCCTTTGTCGAAGGGGTGTTTTATATTTTTCATTTCGGTAACGAGGTCGGCCAGAGCGAGCAATTCCTGCGTAGCGCCCCGGCCTGTCAGGACAATCTCAACCAAGCTATCCCTTCCATCGATAAGCTTTTTTATATCTTCCAGCTTAGCCAGTCCTTTTGAAAGGCAATAGACAATTTCATCGAGTATCAAAACGTCGTAAAATCGCCTGGCAGCGGTTTCCGCAAGTCGTTCGAGCGCCCCGTGAATGGCCAATTTTGCTGTTGCTACCGCCTTTGGGTCGTTTGGCGATTTTGCCATATCCCATTGAATGTTCAGTGCTTCGACCCTTATTTTGATTCCGCTTATTTGCAGAGCGAAACGCTCGCCGGAATCAAGCGAATCGGGCTTTAGGAACTGATAGATTAGGACTTTATTGCCCTGGCCTGCTGCGCGCAGGGCCAGGCCGAAGGCCGCGGTCGTCTTGCCTTTGCCGTCGCCCGTATAAATCTGAACAAGTCCTCGTTCGAGCATTGCAATATGATAAGCTCAAATGCGGCAAGTTGAAAATCAAAAATTCATACGCAATCTATCGAACAGGGCCAAGTTTGTGACCTGAGCCGAGGGTATAGAGGCGTTTTTTGGATTTGGTATTGATGTGCGGCGAGGATTAAATATAAAATGGATCCCCTGTTGTAAGGCCATGCGGGGGGAATCCCGGGGACCTACGCTCCGCTTCGGCGCTTTGCTACGGCGGGATTGGGCTTGCCGTTTTTGTCTTTCGCTATTACGATAACGACTAGTTCAGGGTATTTAGTTTTTACGGCCTGTTCGAACTTTACCTGTTTTTGCATTGTCTTTCTCCATCATTATTTCTTTAACTTCACTGATTCTCGTTGGCATAAAGGTTTTTGCTATATTCGTTAAAAAAGTCCACTACTTTCGGAAAGAATGATTCAAAAGTTGGGTACTTATCGCGTTGAGATTCATATTTCGAGACAACTTCATCCAGCTCTCGCATATCTATAAATCCCCTGCTTACTTCGTTTCGCAGCAGGCGTTTAACATCCTGTGGAGTCTGATATTTCCGATAATACTGGATTATGCAAATCCGCACTATATACTCTTTTATCATTGTCTGCCAACTGCCATACGCCTGTCGTTTCATTACCGGTTCGACCTCGGGATATAGTATTTTGCCGGCCGGCTCAAGCGCGGACTCGAATTTAGCCGCAATCGGATTCGTATATGAGTGACAAAATTCATGGAATAACGTATTGACAGCTTCCTCATTAAACGCCGGTTTGCCATTCGTGTCGCACAACCAGACGCCGGGTATAGAATACATATACTGTCTTCCATCAAGTATCACAGAAGCCCCATAGGATGGGCCGCCATTGGCCATTCCGAGGATAACGTGAAAGGTAACATTCCCTCTATCGCCGAAAAATTCGTCAAACCATTCAAAGTGAGCATTCTGCCGGATTGCATCTTTAAATGTTTTTACGGTTTCATCATAAAATGCTTTATGCTCATTGAAGAATCCGATGAAATTCGTATCTTTTACGAACTGTCGTGCTTTTTCAAGGAACTTCTCGGCCTCCTTGTAATGCCAGCGTCTATCCAGTCGGGGGGGATGCGGCTTGAATGGAACCAGCTCTTTTATCGCGTTTGCATCGGTCAGGTGAACTGCCATAGACATAGGCGCATCAAAGCTGACGCCTCGGCTTTTTCTCAGCTCAACGGCAAACTTAACCGCCGGGTGGTTTTTATATGGTTTGAAATACGCCTCAATATCTTTATCGTATTCGGGGATTTGGCACTGAGTATATTCGTTATTTCCTGCAAGGCGAAAGATAACGCTCATAAGCTCCACTCGCGGGTCAACACATATATCTATATTGATTCCGTGAGCATCCGACTCTTTTAGACCATTATTTTTATCGGACGCAGCGGCCTCTTCATTGCAGTAAGCGTTATGAAAACACATATTTCCTCGGGTTTGGTCCTGTTTTTGCATTGTCTTTCTCCGTCAACGGGTTTATATTATTACCTGTTAATTTACAGGTGTGAGATTATAATCTATGGGCTGGTGGCAGCAAGGTATAAATATGGACACGATAGGTTTTATAGGCGCCGGGAATATGGCAGAGGCGTTGATAAAGGGTATTATCAATGCCGGGGTCTGTAAGCCGAAATACATATTTATAAGCGACGTCCGTTCAGACCGGCTGGAGCTCATAACTCGGCAATACGGGGTGCGGGCGATAGTCAATAGCGCCGCGCTGGCGGGGCAGGTCGATATCCTCGTTTTGAGCGTCAAGCCCCAGAATATGGCGGACGTGTTATTGACGATAGAATCGACAATAAGGTACAGCACGCTTACAATATCAATAGCGGCCGGCGTTCGCATTGCCGAGATTGCCGCGGCGCTGGGCGATAAACCCATCATTCGCGTTATGCCCAATACGCCGGCGTTGATTGGCGAGGGGGCCAGCGCGTTATTCGCCAACAGCAGGGCAAGGCCGATGATGGAAAAAGCGATGAGGATATTCTCGGCGGTTGGTAAGACGGTCATCGTTGATAACGAGGAACTGATTGACGCCGTAACCGCTGTGAGCGGGTCGGGGCCGGCGTATTTTTTCGCGTTGATGGAGGAAATGATAAAGGCCGGACACGAGATGGGTTTGCCCCCTGAAATTGTCAAGATTTTAGCGCTTCAGACCGCAAAGGGAGCGGCGTTACTGGCATTAGAGAGGGACAAATTCGGCGAAAGCCCCAGTGAGCTTCGGCGAAAGGTAACAAGCCCGGGAGGAACGACCGAGGCGGCCTTAAAGGTCTTTACCGCCCGGCAATTCGGTCAGATTATAAACCAGGCGCTTCGAGCGGCGCGTGATAAAAGCAGGGAACTGTCCAGCTAAGTCATTCAATCACGATTGATTCGACGGGGCATTCGTCGGCTGCCTGCTGGACAGCGTCTTCGAATTCGGCCGGAACCTCATCGACCTTGACCTCGGCCTTATTAGACCCCATCTCGAAGACCTCCGGGCAGGTATCGCAGCAAAGCCCACAGGCAGTGCAGGTATCTTCGACTCGTACTTTCATAATCGTCTCCCTTAACCGGTTTCAGGTTCAACACATTATTATCGTATTATCTTGTCGGCCTGTTTTGTTCAAGCAAAATTTATGGAAATTTTCGTGTCGGTTGTTATACTACAATCAGGAATCGCCTATTTGAAAAAGAAGACGATTCAGGCGTAATTATGGTTTGCAGGTAAAACCAAGGGATTGCGTCGAACGGTTGCGGTTGCGCGGCTCGTATCGGTTGCGTAAAGCGTTTAACGCCGTATCAGATGCAACCATTTCACCAAAGACGAAACGAGCAGCGCAACCGATAGACGAAAGACGCAACCACCTGCAGAGATGAGTTGCAGTTTAATATTTTACCGGCCGGGTCCCATGCAGACCGAACCCGTTAACCTGGTCAGGCGGGGAACCGAGCAGCCATACGCGGTGTTTGGCCGTGCCGTGGCAAACCCGGCCGATCTTTTCATTTATTATTTATTATTTTCTATTTTTTATTTTTCACTTTTTAGCGTTCAATGAACCGAGAGGATTTAAAAAAGCGATTAAATAATTTTGCGCATCGCTGCGTTAAATTGGCTCTCGCATTGCCTGATACTTCGCTTGGCAGGCATATCAGAGGACAGTTGATAAGATGCTCAACATCGGCGTCTGCCAATTACAGAGCTACTTGTATTGCTCAGTCACGACCGAGTTTCGTTGCCAAAATGAGTATTGTAATCGAAGAAATAGACGAATCGGCATATTGGCTGGAGTTTATAATAGATGAAAAATTGCTGGATGAGAAGCGAATGTTACCGCTTCTTAACGAGGCATCTGAACTGATAAAAATATTTGTTTCTGCCCGCAAAACGATACAATGGGGTAAATTGAATAATAAATAATAAATAATAAATCATAAATCGCTTATGGCGTACACAGTACTTGCACGTAAATACCGTTCTCAAACATTCGACGACGTAGTCGGACAGGAGCCGATTGCGCAGACGCTGAAAAACGCCATAAAAACCAACAGGGTCGCTCACGCTTATCTTTTCACCGGAACCAGAGGCGTCGGCAAGACCACAATGGCTCGTATTCTGGCCAAGGCGTTGAATTGCCTGTCTGTGAAGGAGCCGACGATTGAGCCGTGCTGCAAATGCGACGCCTGTGTTGCAATCAATACAGGCGAGGATATTGACGTTATTGAAATCGATGGCGCCTCTAATCGGCGTATAGATGACATACGTGACCTTATTGAAAATGCAGTATACAGGCCGGCGAGGGCACGATATAAAATTTACATCATCGACGAAGTTCATATGCTCACGACGGAGGCATTCAATGCGCTTTTGAAACTCCTCGAGGAGCCGCCCAGCCACGTAAAGTTCATTTTTGCCACCACCGAGCCGAACAAGGTGTTGGCGACGATTCAGTCGCGCTGCCAGAGGTTCGATTTCAGAAACATATCGCCCGCGGTTATAAGCAAACAGCTTAAGGTCATCCTGGACCAGGAGAAAATTAAATACGAGGAGGACCTTGTTTTGGCGCTGGCAAAACTTGCCAACGGCTCGATGCGGGATGGTCTTAGCTTGCTTGACCGGTTAATAAGCACCGGGATTCAGCCGTTAACAGCGAGCTTGCTTGAGGAGTACCTGGGCTGCCCCAACAGCGAGAAGGTCTGTCAGCTTGTAGGGGCGATTGGGGATAGCTCGGCGGCTGGTGCTCTTACAGCGGCTGGGGAGTTGTTGAACACCGGGCTTGGCGAGGTGCAGGTTGTCGATGCGCTGGTCGATTATATGCGGGACCTGATGGTTATAAAGGCGGCGGGGGCCCAAACTGAGCTTGTAATCCTTACGAGTGAGCAAAAAAAGCGGGCGGAGGAATTAGCACGGAAGTTCGATATAGCGGGGCTGGTTTACAATGTAACGACGCTTGAGAAGTTACGCTGGTCGCTGAAAAACAGCGATACCGCCCGGGCGTTACTGGAGGCGGCTATTCTTCGGCTGGCGATGAGCGAGCATTTCCTCAACGTTGACCAGTTGCTTTCACAAGCATCCGGCTCTGCCGATAAAAAAAAAGTAACGGCTAACGCCGGTATCCCGATTCAGGTCGCAGAACAAGAGCAAAGGCCGTCTGCTTTACAGAAGCTTAATGATGTAGAATCCGTAAAAAGCAACTGGCAGAGTATTTTGACCACGGTAGGCAGGGGAACAGCGGGGTTGCTTGCCTGCGCCTCGCCTGTTCGGCTTGAGAATGGGATATTGACGCTTGTGTTTCCCGCCTCGGCGGCTTTTCAAAAAAAGGCCTGCGATGACCGCGTCGAGCAGATTGAATCGGTCCTTCGGGAGAAATTCGATTCTGCCCTGAAAGTTAAATTAGAACTTGGGGATGGGGGTAGCAAATCGGCTGACGAGCCCGCACAGGCAAAGACGAGAAGTCAAAGACAAAACGAAATCATAAACGACCCGGCCGTCAAAACCGTGATTATGGGCCTTGACGCCACCATCACAAATATCGAGGACGAGCCGTAAACCTTTAATACGTGGAGACCTTGACCTGCGGCATTTCACCTGTGACCAGGAAAATGATGCGTTCGCAGATGTTGGTTACGCGGTCGGCGATTCGCTCGAGATTGTGCAGCGCCCAGATGAGCGGCGTTGCCTTCGATATTATGCTGGGGTCTTTAATCATACGCATTAAAAGGTCGTGATAGGCCTCATTGTAGAGCTTGTCAACCTCGTCATCCTCGGCGCAAATGGCGTTTGCGGTTTTGGCGTCTCTGGAAACAAGGGCCTGCATACTTCGTCGAAGCATACTAACGGCCTTTTCCATCATTTTTGGCATAAAAATCAAGGGCCTTATCAACGGCTCGCCGCCCAGCATAAGCGCAATCCTGGCGATACCTTCAGCATAATCGCCCATACGCTCAAGCTCGGTGATAATATTGAGGACCGCGATGATTTCACGCAGGTCGGTGGCGACCGGCTGCTGCAGGGCAATAAGGTTGATACATTTTTCCTCAATCTCCCAGCGCTTATTGTTGACGAGCAGGTCGTCTTTGATGATTTGCTCGGCCTGGTCTGTATTCTGCTCGCCGAGCGCCTTGATAGCCCTGCTGGTCGCCACGGCGACCATTTCGCTCATATCGACGACGTCTTTGTTAAGCTCCTGAATGTGTTTTTCGAAACTTTCCCTCATTTTGTTGCCTCCTAAAATCAGCCAAAATGGCCGCTAATATAGTTTTCGGTTAATTTCTCTTTCGGATTCGTAAAAATCTGGTCTGTATCGCCAAATTCGACAAGCTGGCCGAGATACAAAAAGCCGGTGTAATCAGAAACGCGAGCCGCCTGCTGCATATTGTGAGTTACAATAACAAGCGAATATTCCGTTCTCAGCGCCCTTAAAAGCTCTTCAATCTTAAGCGTAGAGACGGGGTCCAGGGCCGAGCAGGGCTCGTCTAATAAAATTATATCGGGTTTCAGAATCAGGACCCTTGCGATACACAGCCGCTGCTGCTGTTCGAGCGAGAGGGTTCGTGCATTTTTCCTCAACTTGTCTTTCAGCTCTTTCCAAAGCCCAACGTGCTCAAGGCCGTTCTCGATTGCCTGCATAATGTCGTTTTTATTTTTCAGCATTCGATGAATCCGCAGGCCGAACCGCAGGTTGTTATATATCGACAGGTCGAAGACATTCGGCCTCTGAAAAACCATCCCAACCTTTCTGCGAAGGTATATCAGGTCGGTTGTCGGGACGAGGATGTTTTGGCCCTCGATGAAGATTTTGCCTTCGACCTTGATATGTTCGACGAGGTCGTTCATCCTGTTAAAGCATCGCAGCAGCGTCGATTTGCCGCAGCCGGACGGGCCTATGATTGCGGTAATGTTTCTATGGGGAATCCTGATATTTACGTTCTTCAGGGCCAGAAAATCCCCGTAGTAAAGGTTAAGGTTCCACGTTTCTATTTTGGTTTCGTATTCCATTATCCGAATCTGCCGGTTATGTAATCGTCTGTGCGTTTGTCTTTTGGCTTGGTAAACAATGTTTCGGTTTCTTCGATTTCGACAAGCTCGCCCATAAGGAAAAATCCGCAACGTTGGGTAACGCGGGCGGCCTGCTTTGTATTATTTGTAACGAGAATCTGGGTGTAATCCTTTTTAAGCTCCTGCATAGTGTCCTCGACCTTTGCGGTGGAAATCGGGTCAAGTCCTGAGCAGGGTTCATCATACAGGATGACGTCCGGTTCGACGGCCAGCGTCCTGGCGATGCACAACCGCTGCTGCTGGCCGCCTGAGAGCCGATTGGCGGGTAAATCAAGCCGGTCTTTGACCTCGTCCCAGAGGTATGCCTTTTTCAGCGACTTTTCCACGATTGCAGCCGCGTTGTTTTTTTTGGTTAAACCGTGCACTTTTGGGCCGTAGGCGATGTTGTGAAAAATGCTGACCGGCAGGACCTGCGGCAGGGCAAAAATAATGCCGATTTTTTTGCGGAGCAATCTGTCGGTAATTTGTTTTATGTTTTTCCCTTCAAAGATTATATCTCCGGTTTGGCTGTATGAGGCACTTAGGTAATTCAGGCGGTTCAGGGCGCGCAAGAAGGTGGTTTTGCCGCTGTTTGCGGGGCCGATGATGCCCAGAATTTCATTTTTGTAAATATCGAGATTGAGGTCTCTCATCGCCGCGGTCGAGCCGAAGCTGCAATGCAAATCGACGGTTTTTATAACGACTTCGGCTACCATAGCTTCTTTTTCCTGTAATGGGCGCGAAGGATTATGCTGACAAGGTTCATCAGGAAAACCAGCCCGATGAGAACAAGCCCCGTGGCGAAGCTGAGTTTCATCGGCATATTGGGCACCTGCGTTGAAATGACGTAGAGGTGGTAGGGCAGCGCCATAACCTGGTCGAAGATTGAATGCGGCAAACGGGGCAGGTAAAAGGCCGCGACAGTAAAAAGAATCGGCGCTGTTTCGCCGGCTGCCCTGCTTAAGCTCAAAACCGTTCCCGTAAGAATACCGGGTATGGCGTAAGGCAAAACGCAATAACGGATGGTTTGCCATCTCGATGCGCCTAAGGATAAGCTGATTTCCCTGAAGCTGAAGGGCACTGATTCGAGAGCTTCTTTTGTGGCGGTGATAATTACGGGTAAGCTCATAATAGCCAGCGTCAGCGAGCCGGCCAGTATCGACGTGCCGAACCTCAGGATTACCACAAACAGCGTGAAGCCGAAAAGGCCGTAGACGATTGATGGTATGCCCGAAAGGTTGACGACCGACAGCTTTATCAGCCGGGTAAAAAGGTTGTCTTTGGCGTATTCGACCAGATATATGGCCGAAAGTATCCCCAGAGGCAGCGAGAAAAGCATCGTGCCGATTATTAAAAGGATGGTGCCGACGATGGCCGGGAAAATTCCGCCCTGTTTCATTCCGGCCCTCGGCGGCTGCGTCAGAAACTCCCAAGAAACCGCGCCCGCGCCGTTTTTAACAACATAGAAAATCGTCAGCAATATAGGTATGACAACCAGCAGGGTAATCAGGCCCAGTATTGTAAAAGCGACTTTTTCGCGTATTTTGGCGACGTTCATTTCCGGGCCTTTCGCAAACATATATCGGCAATGAAATTGATTATGAACGTTATTATGAAAAGAATAAGGCCGACGGCAAACAAGGCAAAGTAATGCTCGGAGCCGGCGACCGTCTCGCCCATTTCGCCAGCGATTGTAGCGGTAAGCGTTCTAAGGGGCTGCAATAGCGAGGTCGGTATAACGGGGGAATTGCCCGTAACCATCATCACGACCATTGTCTCGCCTATGACCCTGCCGATACCCAACATAACAGCAGCTATAATTCCCGATGACGCCGACGGCAAAACGATTCGCCAAAGCGTCTGCCATCGCGTCGCCCCAAGACCAAAAGCCGCCTCCTTAAACGCCTTCGGAACGCCTATCAGGGCGTCCTCCGAAATACTGATAACCGTAGGCAGCGCCATAAAAGCCAGAAGCAAGCTGCCCGTCAGGCCGCACATACCTGTGCTGAGGTTCAGGGTATTTCGCAAAAAAGGCCCCAGCCAGACGATTCCTATAAAACCGAGGACCACGCTGGGAATCGCGGCAAGGATTTCGACAAGCGATTTAAGAACGTGCTTGAGATGCGAAGGCGCCACCTCGGCTATGAACATAGCCGAACACACGCCCAGCGGAACGCAAATTACAATTGCCCCGACGGTAACATAGAGCGAGCCGAGAAGCAGGGGGATAACGCCGAATTTTGCCGGCTCGGATATCGGCAGCCATTTTTTGCCGAAAAGAAAATCGTTAATACTGTGGACCCCGAAAAGCGAAAGCGCGTCTTTGAGCAGGAATATAAATATCGCGACGACAAAAATGATAACGGCAAGCCCGCTTAGTTTGATACAAGCTTCGATGACAAATTCACTGGTTCTCTTTAGCAATGTCGGTATCTCCTATGGGAACAAAACCCGTTTCGCTGAATTGCATCTGGCCTTTGGGGCTGAGAGTAAAATCAATAAAAAGTTTTGTTACGCCGTTCGGCTCGCCGTTGGTATAAAAATACAATGGGCGAGAGAGCGGGTATTTCTTTTGCTGAACGTTGTCCACATTGGGCGGGTAACCAACGTCGTCATTTGCTACAAACAGGGCCTTTGTCCTCTCCGAGACGTATCCCATACCGAGATAACCGATGGCTGCCTCGTTGGCGACGACTTCCTCGACAATCGCCTGAGAGGACGTCAGCAAAAGTGTTTTCCTGTAGAATTCTTCAGTGCTTCCTTTTTTACCAAGCTGGACGACCTCTTCCTTGAAATATATATGTGTGCCTGAGCTTACCTCGCGTGACAGTGTTACGATTTCGAGGTCCTTGCCGCCTAAGTCCTTCCAGTTGGTCGTCTTGCCGGTGAATATTCTGTGAAGCTCTTCGATGGTCAGCCGGTCGATTGGATTTTGCTCGTTGACGATTAGCGCTACGCCGTCGTATGCAACGGTGAATTCCCTGGGGGCAACGCCGTGCTGGTTGGCGATGTCAATTTCCTTTTGCTTCATTTCCCGTGAGGCGGTAGCAACGTCGCAGGTTCCGTTTATCAGGGAGGCGATGCCCACGCCGGAGCCCCCGCCCGTTATCGCAACAAAGACATGCGGGTAATCCTTCATAAACTCTTCGCTGACCATTTGGGCGGCGTTGACAATTGTGTCGGAGCCCTTGACCTGGATAAAGCCGGTCGGCTCATTGGGGTCAACGGTCTCTTTACAGCCGGCAAATCCGGTCGTCAGAATTATTATCAGAATCAGACGTGCATTCATCGTGCCGGAATTTTAATTGGTGATTTGCTTTTTTGCAAGATGTTGATTTATTGAAATACCAGATATTTGACGAAATGACGTTCCGTTAGTATGCTACTGGCGTTTGTGATATCGAGGTTGCGTCGAACGGCTGCGGTTGCGCGGCTCGTATCGGTTGCGTGAACCGTCAATCGGTGTTTCGGACGCAACCGTTCGACGATTTACGAAACGAGCAGCGTAACCGATAGACGATATACGCAACCATTTATTTGAGAAGTGATATGACGACTGGATACACTGAAACTGTAAATAAACTTATTGAGGAACTGGCTCATCTACCGGGCATCGGCCCCAAGACGGCCGAACGCCTGGCGTTTCATATCCTGAAGTCTAAGCCCGCCGACGCTATGGCTTTGGCGCAGGCAATTAACGACGTTAAGACAAAAATCAAACAATGCAAAAACTGCTATAATTTCGCCGAGACCGACCTTTGCCCGATTTGCAGCGACCAGCGACGAGATAAGACCCGTATTTGCGTCGTTGAACAGCCCAAAGACGTCATAATTCTCGAAAAGACCGGCCAGTGCAAATGGGTCTATCACGTTCTGGGCGGCCACATCGCCCCCTTAGACGGCGTCGAGCCGGAACATCTCACCATTAATAAGCTTGTCGAACGGGTCAAGGCAGGCGGCGTTGTTGAAATAATTATGGCCACAAACCCCAATTTATTAGGCGACGGCACATCGCTTTATATCAGTTCTCTTTTGAAAACAACGGGCGTCAAAATAACCCGCTTAGCCCGCGGATTAGCCACCGGCTCAACCTTAGAATACGCCAGCGGCAAGATGCTCACCGACGCAATTACTTCCCGCCAGCCGTTAGAGTAGCCTGTGATTGTTGTTCTTCTTTCGGTCTGTGTTTCCAGCGTCTGTGAATCCACCAGTATTGGGTCGGGTCCTCGCGGACAAATGTTTCAATCGCTTTTGTGTATTCGGCTGTAAGCCAAAGGAGGGGGTCATCCTTGTCGGCCCATTCGCTGGGGAAAATGATGCGGGTGCATCCTATTTCAAAGAAAAAGCGGTTGTCGATTCGCCGCGCGTAGCCGATGACAATGGGGATATTGTTCGTAAGTGCCAAGAGGCCGAT
>JAFGDN010000085.1 GCA_016932095.1 Sedimentisphaerales bacterium | reverse complement strand
CGGCAAAATCATCGACTGTAACTCAAATCTATCGCCTATCTGTTCCTGCCTCTGTTAAAAATCACTCATTTTGCAGAAGTCTTATATTATCTTCGTGTATTAGTGCCTTAGTGGTTATAAACAGCAAATGTTATACCAATTCCACCCTTAACGCCAGCACTTAATCTAACTCTTTATAGTATAAGCGATTACGCTATGCACATTGATTCGCCCCCTGCCGCCTCCAAACCACTTTTGGCAGTCCATTGGCCATTCTGACAGGATGTCTGTATAATCGCACTAATGCTATCTGACCAAGTGAAGCAAATTTACAACCTGCTCTATAAGCGATCCGGGCCGCAGAAATGGTGGCCGGGGGATACGCCTTTTGAAGTCATTGTCGGGGCCGTTCTTACCCAGAACACCAACTGGACAAACGTCGAAAAGGCAATCGCAAACCTCAAAAAGGCCAAGGTGCTTAGCCCTGAAAAGCTGCACACCATCAAAGTTGATAAATTAGCCCGACTGATTCGGCCTGCGGGTTACTACAATATAAAAGCCGGCCGACTGAAAAATTTAATCGACTGGCTGTTTGAAAATTACGCAGGCAAACTCACCGCCTTAAAAACCGTCGCGACCGACTTTCTGCGCGGCGAGCTGCTCAGCGTAAATGGCGTCGGTCCCGAAACCGCCGACTCAATTTTGCTTTACGCCCTCGAACGACCCGTCTTTGTCGTCGATGCCTATACCGCCCGAATATGTTCTCGCCATCACCTGATTGACGATGGCGCCGATTACCATCAGATTCAGGAGCTTTTCGAATCGAATCTGCCCGCGGATGTTCAACTTTTCAACGAATATCACGCGCTCCTGGTGCACCTGGGCAAGGACTTCTGCAAGCCGAAACCCAAATGCCAAACCTGCCCGCTAAATAAACTGCCGCACCATCCTTTTCAGTAAATTGACGCCGAAAAAATGCCGAAGATAATCAAACCCGCACTTCAACCGGACATTCACGCATAGCAGAAACGGGGCAGAATTTCTTGCGAAAATTAGATTATTGTCTCTTTTTAAGGAAACTGTTTATGACAGATGTAAATGGTAGTAACAAAAAACAAAAATCTCAAACGTTTGTAATAAGTTTGCTGCTTGTTTTGCTGTTAATTAGTTTTGGCTTTATCGGCTGGCAAAGGAACTGCGGCAGAAAAATATTAATAAATGCGACTACAGTACAGGCAAGGTTAATCTCCGAGTTTGTCAAATCGCCGATTCTCTTCGATTATGAAAAAGGCGCCGTCGATATACTCAGCGCTCTCAAAGAGTCGCCTTCAATTATTTTTTGCGGCGTTTATGACGCCAATGATCGGCTTTTTGCGGTATATTATCGAAGCGGCACTCAACCAGATAGCTTCATGCTATTAAAACCGCCTCGGGCAGGCACCTATACTGAAGGCAACCTGGTGAAAATTTCCCAGCCGATAATGACCCGCCGTGAAGCTGTTGGAAAATTATGGGTCTGGTCTGAAATAAAATAATTATTTTTCTGATTACTCTCACAGCGTTTTTGTAAGTCGGTTAGCGCATCCCCCTTGATTTGTCTCCGTCTGCAACACCGGACGCCGCTGATTATTCGGCACGTCCCGGCCCTCCGAGGCCGGGACGTGCAAACCCTTAAATTTTTGTCCCCTTAATTCAACCCGCTTTTTATCCTACTGCCGAAATGATACGCACTCCGTTGGAAATCTGAAATCAGGGGATTGCTTAATCTGGCATCGCCTTTTCCTTATTCTGTTTTTAACTGGTTGAAGGCGTTTATAAAAGCGAGGCGGGGTCCTGGTGATAAAAATTTTTCAGCTCGCGATAAAGGTCAGGGTACGCATCATATAGTTCCCTCGACCGCTCGAAAAAGCACTCGGTGGCGACGGCGAAAAATTCAGCGGGATTCTGAGCAGCGTAAGCGCCCAACAACGTCGGCCTCTTGCCGCCAATGTCCTTTTGCAGCTTTTCGTAATTTTCGTGCAGGACTCTTGCCCAGGCGATAAAAGCAGAGCTTCGCTGCAAGACCTCGCTGCTGTCGCCTTTGCCGGCTGAACTGTCGAGCTGATGAGCAAATTCGTGAAAAACAACATTATGCCCGTCTTGAATATCGGCGGCGTCCCGCCTGATGTTGTCCCAAGAAAGCACAACCGAACCCCGACGCCACGACTCTCCAAATCGCACGTCGAACCCCTCTTCGATAATCCCGCCGGGTAAATGCGTGACCCTCTTTGCGACGTATGCCGCGGGATATACGAGGATTGAATGAAGACCTGGGTAATAATCTGTTTGCCGGCCAAGCAGCAGAATACACGCCTGCGCCGCAATGGTTACCCTGATTTCATCAGTTATTTCAAGCCCGCCGCAGCCGACGAAATGTTTTTCGGAAAGAAATATCAGGATATGCCTTTGAAGCTCTTTCTGGTCTGCGATAGACAATTTACGGTAATACGGAACATTTTTTGTAATAATGCCAAGCCAGCCCGAAGGAAAGGACCGGGATGCTGTTTTATTTCGCCGCCATTTCTTGAAAAATAACATAATTGGTTCGACAAGCTCACCATATAATAACAGACCCCGATTGAATCGTCGATTCAATCGGGGGTCTTTTTCAGGCGAATTTTATTTCAGCTCAGCGTCAATCCAGCCCGTCAGTTCCTTGAGGTCGGCCAGCGTAATATCGCCCATATGAGCGATTCTAAACGTCTGGTCTTTCAATTTGCCGTAGCCGTTGCCGAACGCGGTATTGTGCTTTTCCTGCACCGCTTTTATCACGTCGGCCACGACAATGCCTCTTGTGTTCTTGATGGTCGTCAGTGTATTGGAGGCGTATTTCTCATCGCAGAATAGTCCAAACCTCTCTTTGGCCCAGTTTCGCACGAAATCGCCCATTTCCTTGTGTCTTTTCCAGACGTTTTCCATACCTTCCTTCATTAGCTTGCTGCACTGGTAGTGCAGGCCAAAGATATGCTGAATGCTCGGCGTTGTCGGCGTCTGGTTTTTCTCGTTGGACTTGGCGAAGGCCTGGAAATCGAAATAATAGCCCCTCTGCGGGACTTTCTTGCTCTTTTCGAGAGCACGATTGCTAACCGCCGCAACAGTAAAACCAGGCGGCAAGGCAAATGCCTTCTGCACAGAAGCAAACACAACGTCCCAGCCAAGCTGGTCAAAATGCATCGGCAACCCAATCAAACCGCTCACCGCGTCCACGAATACCAGCACGTCGGGATACTTTTTCTTCATCATCTCGCTGACCTCATACAGCGGATTCGTCAAGCCGGTGCTCGTCTCGTTATAAACCAGCGTTATCGCGGCGTATTTTCCGCCGGCAAGCTTTTTGTCTATCATTTCAGCCGTCGTCGCCTGGCCCCATTCGACCTTCAGCTCATCGACGTTCCTACCGCAGCTTCTGGCGACGTCGGCCCATTTATCGCTGAACGCGCCGCAGCACGTGGCCAATACCATCTCGTTGAAATCGACGCAGTTTCGGATTGAGGCCTCCCAGCATCCTGACGCCGACGACGTTACCAGGAAAACATTCTGGCTGGTGAAGAGGATTTGCTTGAGCATTCCTATGACTTCACCCTGCAGTTGCGCGTACTCTTTTCCCCGATGTCCTAGTGTGGGGCGAGCGAGTTGCTGCAGAACATCGTCTTTTACCAGTACCGGGCCCGGGATGAACAGCCGGGGCGGTTTGCGCCAGTCAACCAT
>JAFGDN010000084.1 GCA_016932095.1 Sedimentisphaerales bacterium | reverse complement strand
GGGGATGACTGAGGCTCTTAATGGTTGCTTCTGGCTTCGCAGGGACTTGTTGGAGATAGACTTATGAAAAAAGCCCTAACTTTGAGATTATTAGACCTTGAGAAAGTAAAAAGTTGGGTTAAAGTGATAATAAGTTCTTAGCCGATAAGTAGATATAAGCAGAACGAAGTTTTTCTCCCCTCCGGAAAACATCGGGTAGCTCACAGTTACTCGATGTTTTCTTTTTTTCCCACGGCTCAACTGTGAAACCAGGGCCTCACGATAAGGTTATTAGACGGGCTTTTTGGTCCGGCCCAATTTTTTCGCCAACCCTTCCTTCACCCCAACTTACATACAATTGCTTACACTAAAACATAATTGAATTGGCATTGCGCTTGTGAACATAATGTTTTTGTCATAATATACGACAAGCTCGATGGTTATGAAGGGTATTTTGAGGCGATGACGCAGGAAACGGGATTAAAAAATCGTTTACGTCGTCCGGTTCTATGGGCGGGTTTGCTGCTTATTCTGCTGCTGACTGTCTCTTCGATATATGGGGCCTTCATCGGTGCGCAGGCGGCTCAGCGTTTCTTCAATTCCATACCCCTGTCGGTTTACTGGCTGGCGTTTGCGGTTTTGCTGGTTGTGGGTATAACGATTTTTCGCCGCCTTCTTCACGTCCGCGGCCTGTTCCTGATTCACCTCGGCTGTGTCCTCGTTCTGGCGGGGGGTATATTGGGCTCGCAGGCGGGACTCACTCTACAGAACGCTTTCTTCAAAACCGACTTCATTCACTCCGGTGAAATGGTCATCACCGAAGGCGAAATCGAGAAAATCGTCCAGACCGAATACTATGGTCAAAAAGAGCTGCCCTTTGAGATAAAACTTGTCGATTTCAAAATCGAGTATTACCCCTTCGGCTCGCTCATCATTCAGCCGCAGGACCGCCCGTCAATCAGGATACCCGCTAAGCCGGGGTCAGGGTACAAACTCCCCGATGATTTGGGCAGCGTCGAAATCGTCAGCCGGTTTGAGAATTTTAAAATGATTCTGGACGGGGCCAGACGCATCACTTTCGACGACCCCAACGGAAAACCTAATCTCGCACTTGAGCTTCAATTGAAATTTCCTGACGGCACTGAAAAAACTAAATATGTTTTTGAACGGTTCCCAGGCCACGAAAGCCCGGATGATAAGCTGCAGTTTTTTTATCGAAGAACTATTCGGGACTTTATCAGCGACCTCGAGGTCATTAAGGATGGCAAAGTTGTTGCCAAAAAAAGTATCGAGGTCAATAAGCCCCTGCATTTCGGCGGTTACCTTTTTTATCAGCAGGGCTACGATAACATCGCGGGTAGATACACTATTTTAAGGGTGGCCGGCGATAATGGCCTGGGCATAGTTTACCTCGGCTATATACTGCTCTGCGCAGGTGTTTTCTGGCACCTCTGGCTTCGGCATATACTCAAAGACAGGATTATTGAGGACTAATCAATGGCGATTAAATACACGTTTCAGGGTATTCTGATTTACGCGACAATGGCTGCGTATCTACTCGCTTTTGTCGCGACCCTGTTGCGTCAGCGGAAAATAGGTAAATTCACATATTTAGTCGGCTTCATCATCGGTTGTGCCTCTGTTGCCTTTCGCTGGTTTGACGTTCGCCATGTCCCGATGCAAAACCTTTTCGAGATATTCTTGCTCTTCGGAGCGCTCGTATATCCAATTTCGATTTTCTGCAATCGCGTTTTGCGGGTTGGCAGTGTTGTTGCCGATATGTTAATCGGGGCTGTCGTCCTTTTCCCCGCCGGCTTCATTTTTAACGCCGAGCCGCAGCAGCTTCCCCCCGCCCTGCAAAGCTGGCTTTTCGCACCGCACGTATTTGTCTATATCCTCTCTTATGTCTTTATGGCAAAGGCGGCCGTCCAGGCCGTTTCACACTTAGCCAATAGACAACCCCACGACAACCTGCTTTCTCCCGAAGAGGCGACTTATCGAATGGTTTGCGCCGGCTTTCCACTTTTGACGCTCGGACTTATCTTAGGCAGCGTCTGGGGCCAGCTCGCCTGGGGCGACTGGTGGGGCTGGGACCCCAAAGAGCTATGGTCGCTCGCATCCTGGCTGGTTTACGTCGGCTACTTTCACTTCCGTTATATGTTCGGCAGGAGATTTCCTCGATTCAGCAGCGTCTGGGCAATCATCGGCATCTTTGTCATTATCATCACGCTTTTATGGGTCAACCTCTCGCGCCTTTTCCCCGGCCTGCACACCTACGCTATGTAAAATAGGCCTTCCATTTGGCTAAGGAGCGCTTTGGAAGCATATCCCACCTGTCTTCATAATCGAAAGCTGTTGACCAATTGATTCCTCCCAATTCATCTTGATACTTTCTCCTTACAATAACGCTTTGTTTATACTCTTCGCGTTTTTTCATAAGTTCCTCACAAGAAAGGATAAAGAATTTTGGATGTTGGGGAACTTGAGGTATAAAAACCAACACGAAATAATGATTTGGATCCGGACTTCCCGGTTGAATTAACCAAAAGTTCTTCTTTGATTGTCCTTTCACGTCCACTGTGAACTGTGAGCCGTTCGGGCTTTTCACAAGAAGGTCTGAGACGGGTGCATTACCAAATGTCAGCGATACGAGGTACCCCCGACGAGTCAATTCCCCGGCAGCAAAGAATTGGGCTGCCCATTGTGTTTTATATTTTTGCGACTGCATATTAAAATCGATTATAAGTTTATTTTTGGTTGAAACAAGCCATATCTGTTTGTATCATAAAGAGATAAGCAAAACCTTGACAAGACGGGTAAAGTAGGAATCTTCTCGTGGTTCAGACAAAAGAACAAGCAGTTAAAATCGCAGTCAAAGCAAAAGAATCGCTTGAGCAAATATATGGCAGACGACTGCGCGGTATTTTCCTCTACGGGTCGGCAGCCAGAGGACAATTGCGGCCCGACAGCGATATTGACATCGCCGTAGTTCTTGATGAGATTACAGACAAGTTCGACGAATACGAAAAGACAAGCGAACTTGGGTCAAAATTGAGTTTAGATGACGACACGCTTGTGAGTTTCCTTTTTTTGACGGAGGCGGACCTCGCCAGGGGCAGGTTCAGCATTCATCAGGCAATAAAAAAAGAAGGGATCAGGGCTTGAAAGAAGAAGTGCGGCTACGCTTTGAGCGGGCAAACGATTGCATTGAGGACTCGCGGGTTTTATTCGAAGGCGGCCGCTTTGCGGCTGCTGCTGCAAGGGCATACTACTCGATGCTGCACGCCGCAAGTGCTGTTTTGCTTGACAAAGGGATAGAGCGTCATTCACATCAGGGGGTTATCTCAGCATTTGGACAATACCTTGTCAAACCTGGTCTTATCAGCGAAGAGTTTCACCGGTATTTCAGAGAATCGTTTGACATCAGGCAGGAAAGCGATTATGAACCCATTGCTGCTGTCTCGAAAGAACAGGCACAGAAAATGATAAGCCGGGCAGATGAGTTTGTCAAAGCTTGCGGCAAATTGTGTGACTAATTCATTCCCCACTGTTGTCATTCTTGCGGGTCAACCTCTCGCGCCTGTTCCCCGGCCTGCACACCTACGCGATGTGATTTTCTATTTAATCGAAAGGAACCCTTATGTATAAAGGCACGCTTTCGCGGCTAGCGATTTTTGTGTTTATAACGTCGATTGGCTGCGTCGGGACGGCTGATAAAAAAAAGAAGATACAATGGGTCGAGACCGAAACCGGTAAATGGCTCGTCCACGACATAAACAGACCCGCGCCGCCGGTTGTAATGCCGGGTGAGGCAAATTGCGGCGATAAAGCGGGCGCTGCCCCGTCGGATGCGATTGTGCTGTTCGACGGCAATGACCTCTCGAAATGGCAATCAGCCAAAAAACCGGGAAAGCCCGCCCCGTGGAAACTGGGTGACGGCTTTTTTGAGGTCGTTAAGGGAACGGGCAATATAAGAACAAAGCAAAAATTCAGCTCCTGCCAGTTGCATCTCGAATTTGCGACGCCGCAAGTCGTCTCAGGCGACAGCCAGAAACGCGGCAACAGCGGTGTCTTTTTGATGGGCTTGTATGAGCTCCAAATCCTCGATTCTTATAATAACCGCACCTACCCCGACGGCCAGTGCGCCGCCTTATACGGACAAGCTGTTCCATTAGTCAACGCCTGTCGCAAACCCGGTGAATGGCAGTCATACGACGTAATTTTTCACAGGCCCGTATTTGACGGTCAAAAAGTTATCAAAAAGGCGCGATTCACCGTTCTTCACAATGGCGTTCTCGTTCACGATAACGTCGAATTGCAGGGCGGCACCGGCTGGCTCAGCGACCACGCAGTTACAGATTACGTCCCCCACGCTGACAAAGGCCCACTCGAACTCCAGGAACACGGCAATCCCGTTCGTTTTCGTAATATCTGGATTCGTGAATTAAAAAATTAAATATTGTGAATCTGTGCCGGGTTACTTGAATCGGCCTTTTTTATGCGAGAAAATTCCTAAAAAGGCATAATAAAACCACCCTGCCCGGTGTTGTATAATTGACGGTCGATTTTGAACCTCTTTGTGGTGAGCTTGTCGAACCCATTGGGAACCAAAGAGTGAATATCGAAGATAAGTTACTTATCTGGCGATTTAATCGCGGCGACTGCTCTGTGGTCAGGCGAATTTACGAGAAGTATAAAAACGACCTTGTAGCCCTGGCGGCCGCCCTTTTGAAGGAAAAATCCGCCGCTGAAGACGTCGTGCACGACGTGTTTGTATCGTTCCTGAAGCTTAAACGATTTCGACTCACGGGCAGCTTGAGAGGATTCCTCGCGACCTGTGTGGCAAACGCCGCCAGAAACGTAATCAGGGCAAGTTCAAGACATCAGCAAAGTACGCTGGATGATACCCCGCCGCCCGCGTCAAAAACGAGCAGCCCCGATTGCGAGGCGATTTTCGGCGAAGAAAGCCGTCTTTTAAGCCGGGCGATTTGGGAACTGCCTTATGAGCAGCGAGAAGTGGTAATGTTGCACACTCACGCCGGTCTGAAGTTTGCCCAAATAGCCGAATCGCAGAACGTTTCGATAAATACGGTTTTGGGCCGGTACCGTTACGGCCTCGAAAAATTACGGTCCAAACTTGACGGTGAGGTGCAAAAATGAGACCGGATAATTATATTCAAAAGTTAATCGAGAATTTGAAAATCACCGCCAGCGCTGAACTGGATGCTAAAGTACATAGTGCTGTTGACGGCGCGCTGGCCGAAAAGAAACGAATCGAATCGGCTTACAAGCCGACCATTTGGAGAATAATTATGAAAAGTCCGTTCACAAAACTTGCCGCCGCCGCAGTCATCGTCGCTGCGGTGCTCGCGGGTATTCACTTTTTCGGTGGCGCCGGCGTAAAACCCTGTTTTTCATGGGATTGCATCGTTCGCCCGATTATGGACGCACGCACGGCCGAGCTTGATATTATCGTCGGCGACGAAAATAACTCGCCGGTTATCCACGATATGATTATGGGCTCGAAAATCCGCCGGACTATGGAAGGAGTCGAGGGTTCGGTCAGCATCATCGATTTGGCGTCTCTGCAAATCCTGACCCTTGAAACCGGCAGCAAAAAAGCAACTTATATTGACCTCAAGGGGCTTCCGCCGATGCCCAATTATATGGACCAGCTCAAGGGCGTTATCAAGATGCTCCAAAGCAGCCCCGGCTTTGTCGTCGATGAGCTTGGCCGGCAGGATATTGACGGACAATCACTGTATGGCTTCCGCGCCAAACACCCGCAGGCCGAAATTGTCATATACGTTGACACACAAACCGCTTTGCCGGTGCGCATCGAGCAGGAAGGAGGGCAAATGAAGGCGATTTGCAAAAATATAAGGTTCGACGTCCCTATGGATGAGTCGCTTTTCAGTATGGATGCACCCGAGGGCTATAAGGTTGAGCAGCAGGAACTGGATTTACTTGGTTCGACCGAAGAAGACTTCATCGAAGGGCTGCGTATGCAGGCGGAAATCGTTTATGACGGGATGTTCCCGGATGATGTGTCCGTCGAATATTACGTCAAGCAGGTGCCTATGTTGATAGAAAAATTTGACCGGACGAAATTGACGGATGAACAGAAGAAGGAAATTGGGTCGAAGCTGGACAAGGGGCTTATGTTCATCAGGTTTTTCAAGGGCGAAGGTAAATGGCATTACGCCGGCAAGGGCGTAAAATTTGGCGATGCCGACACCGCGATTTTCTGGTATCGTCCCGCCGGCTCACAAACCTATCATGTCATCTATGGTGACCTGAGCATCGAGGATGTCGACGAGCAGGACCTGCCCCAGCCGGTTGCGGAGCAGCCGGCCTTGAAGTGAAAACCGCCGATTAGCAGAATTTTTTAAGCCGGGCTTGTCCTGAGATTGTCGAAGGATTACCCGGCCTTTTTAATGCGCAAAATCAATAATACGCATAAGTGCTTATCAATGCTCAACTTAAAATGTTATTGCAAAAAATCCTGGACAGATTATAATACTTTGTTCTTTAGGGAATCAAAATAGCCAATGAAGCGATAGCGTTTTATCAGGAGCCACATAAATGGAAGCAACGGCACAGGTTCAAAGCGAAATCGATTTGTTCGGCGCACAATTGCCGAACGTGGAACAAATAAAAAAACTGTCACAGCTCGTGCATTCGAGCGAGGCAAATCTCATTGCCTTCAAAGAGCAGGTCGAGCAGAATATGAGCAAGACCGGCGCCAAAGGTTGCCTTGCGACGGGTATTGGACTTTATATACTCGGAAATTACGCCGATGCCGTCGAGAAAATGCACAAGGGCGGCGACTGTGTTGAAAAGTTTGTGTTCTTCGCATACGCCCTGAGAAACCTCGGCAGGTTCGACGAGGCGGTTAAATTGCTCGATGCCGCCGCAAAACACGGCGCTGATTCACTTGCGGTGACGCTTGATAAATCGGCTGTGTTTCGCCGGTCGGGCGATTTCGAATCGGCTCAAAAACAGCTAAGCGCCCGTGCCAATTTCAAAAACGTAAGCGCAGAATACCATTATCAGCTCGGCCGATTACAGGAAGCGCAGGGACTTTACGAGGAAGCAATGAACAATTACAAGGCCGCTATCGAGCTTGACGCACATCATCAGGAAGCGCTGTTTGCACTGGCGCTGCGCTGCGACCTGTCCGGTGACGAGGATGCGGCTATCGATTATTACAAGGCCGTTGCCTCCGCCTCGACGGTTTACGTCAACGCGCTGCTTAACCTCGCCGTCATTTACGAGGACAGGGAACAGTTCGACAAGGCCTCGCAGTGCGTCGAAAAGGTCCTCGCCTGCCATCCCAATCACAAACGGGCGATGCTGTTTCGAAAGGACATCGATAGTTCAAAGACGATGGTTTACGACGAGGAAACCGAGAAAAAGAAAACCCGTAAAATGCAGATTCTCGAAACGCCGATTTCCGATTTCGAACTGTCCGTGCGAAGCAGAAATTGCCTCAAGAAAATGAATATAAACACCCTCGGCGACCTGCTGAGGACATCCGAGGCCGAGCTGCTCGCTTTCAAAAACTTCGGAGAAACCAGCTTGCGTGAAATAAAGGCGATTCTAAACATCAAGGGCCTTCAGATAGGAATGGGCGCAGGCGGCGACAAACCCATAATATCCCTTGTTGAGCCGTCCCGGGAAGATGAAGAAGTCGCGGATGAGCTCCTTGAAGACGACCAGGGACTGTTAAGCAAGCCCCTCGCTGATTTGCAGTGGTCCGTGCGGGTTAAAAATGCCCTTCAAAAACTCGATATTAACACTCTCGGCGATTTGACGCGGTTAACCGAAGCCGAGCTGCTCGGCTGTAAAAATTTCGGCGTAACGAGCTTGAACGAGGTCAAAAGAATGTTGTCAAACCTCGGCTTGTCGCTGCGAACACTGGATTAAAAGATGACGCCCTTTTACCGCAGGGATTTTCAAATGCGCAGGCCTGTCATCAACTGTTTGCTGTCGGCTGCGCTGTTCCTGGCTGCGGTCGGCTTTCTCAGTTGCCGCCGAGAACGTCTCGTTGTCTATGATACTCCTCAAATGGCCGTTGAACGGCAATTCTGGGTCAGGGTGCTGCTGGCCGAATGCGTCGAGCAAAGCACCTTGAAAATCAGAGGTCATTTCAGCGTTCTCGGCGCCTCCGGCGTTACTATTGTTCCTGAAACGATATTCGATCAGCCCGGCCTGCCGATGGAGGTTAAGGTCTCAGCCGCCGGCTTGAATATCGCGGGCAGAAACTTTGTCGCAATGGAAGTTACCATACTGCCCGATGAACCCCATATCTTCACTGTCGATGGCGCTGATTACCGCGGTAAACTCCTCATAAAAGCCAACAACGACTATACAACGTTTGACCTGGTTAATATCGTCCCTCTCGAGTCATACCTCTCGGGCGTAGTAACCGCTGAAATGCCCGCCTACTGGCAGGCCGAGGCCCTCAAAGCCCAGGCCATTGCCGCTCGGACGTATTGCCTGTTCAACAGGAAAAAGTTTGAGAACATTCGCCACTGGGACGTTAAAAAAACCACCGAAAGCCAGGTGTATCTCGGCGTTCGCGGCGAAACGCCGCAATCCTGGAAGGCCGTTAACGATACCTGGGGGCAGGTTCTTGTTTGCACACAGAATGGCGCCGAAGGGCTTTTTCCCGCCTATTACAGCTCAAGTTGCGGCGGACACACCGAAAACGCCAAAAACGTCTTCGGAGATTCGTTTTCGGCCCTGGCCGGTGCTGATTGCCCTTATTGTAAAGAAGTTGCCAAACCGAGTATTTTCTTCTGGCCTATGGCCCAGTTTGATAAAACCGAAGTCAAAACGGCCGTCCAGTTAAAATACCCCAAACTGAAAGCTTTTGCCGACATTGCCAATATCGTTTCGACCAAACAAAGCGATTATTCCGGTTTCTCACGCCTGACGCTCGTAAAGCTCGAAGATTCGAAAGGCCGAAGCGACTTTTTAAGGGCCGAGGACCTGCGTCTTACCCTTGACCCCTCGGGTAACCGCTTGCGTAGCACCGCCTGCAAAATTGTCAATATGCAGGGGCGGTTTTCCTTCGTCTCCGGCAGGGGCTATGGCCACGGCGTCGGCTTATGCCAGTGCGGCGCTGAAGGTATGGCAAGACGCGGTAAAAACGCCTCCGAAATCCTCTCCCATTACTACCCCGGCTCGAAGCTGACAAGAGTGTATTAAAATGTCCGGCTTCGAGTTGAAAACCATCGATAAAAATAGTTCCGCCAGGCGGGGCGTTTTAACCACTGCTCACGGCCCTGTCCAGACGCCCGCCTTTATGCCCGTCGGAACTGCCGGCGCTGTTAAGGGTGTTATTCCCGAACAAATTAGACGGTCGGGTGCTGAAATCATCCTCGCCAATACGTATCACCTGATGTTGAGGCCCGGCGTTGACGTTATCGAACAGATAGGGGGGCTGCATAAATTTATGGCCTGGCCCGGTCCCATCCTCACTGACAGCGGCGGTTATCAGGTCTTTTCCCTCGCCTCGCTTACCAAAATTACAGACGCCGGCGTCGAATTTGCCAGCCACGTTGACGGGGCGAAGGTCTATCTCGACGCCGAACGTGCGACCGGAATCCAGAACCGCCTGGCGCCCGATATCGCTATGTGCCTCGACCAGTGCCCCCCGTTCGGCTGCGAGCCAAAAGAGTTAGCCAGTGCGGTTGACAGGACTATTGACTGGGCTAAACGCTGCAAAGACGCCCATAAAAACCAGAATCAAATGTTGTTTGCTGTCGTGCAGGGTGGTATTGACCGGGCAATGAGGGAAAAATGCGCCGCTGAGCTTGTTAAGCTCGATTTCGACGGCTACGCCATAGGCGGCCTTGCCATCGGCGAGGGCCACGACAATATGCTCAAAACCGTAAAGCATACCGCCGCGTTGCTGCCCGAAAATAAGCCCAGGTATTTAATGGGCGTCGGTATGCCCGCCGATATTGTGGCCGCCGTATTGGCCGGTGTTGATATGTTCGATTGTGTCCTGCCGACCCGCAACGCCCGAAACGCGTATGCCTTCACAATGTCAGGCCCCCTGCGTTTGCGTAATAATGAGCATATAAACGATTCCGGCCCGATTGAAACCGGCTGCGACTGTTACGCCTGCGAAAATTTCACCAGGGCCGCAATCCGCCACTTTTTCAACGTCGGCGAAATGCTCGGACCAATCCTGACCACCATTCATAACCTTCGTTTCTACCAGCGCCTTATGGCTGAAATCAGGCGACAAATCGAAGCCGGCGATTTTGCCCATTGGGCTCGTGAGCAGCTTGATAAATTCGAAAAGTGGAAACCCGCCCCGCTATGACAACAGCAAACCGCGGTTTAATTTCCGCTGGAGGTCCTTGAGTCGGTTGGTTTCATCGAAGCCCCACAAAATTATGGGAAAAGCCGTCTTGTTGTGAAATAACGGCTCATCCATATCGACCCATTTTCGGCAAAAGTCGCCGTCGCGCGTGCCGGGTATCGGCGAAAAGTCGGCCAACATCCCCCTTATGCCCAGCCGGTTCACAAAACGCATTGATTCTTCCAAATCAGCTATTTCGGTTTTCGGATGGCCTAAAATCTGGTAAGCGGTAATATCATTCGGATTTGCGCCGGCCTGCCCTGAGCGTAGTCGAAGGGCTGCTTTCAGATTTTCAACCGCCTCGGCAAGCTCATCGGAAAATACCTTCGAGCCGGTCTGTTTTTGCCAGTCCTTTGACGTGCTTTCAAAACCAAGATAAAAGGTCTTGAAACCGGCTCGAACCATTAAATCCGCGATTTCTTTTGTTACAAACCTCGCGTTAAGAGCGTTGGGGCTGTGAAAATTAACTTTTATACCGCGATTGATAACCTCATTCAAAAACGGCTTTAAAACATTTCCCGCGTCGAATAACAACGCGTCATCGTAAAAAGCGATATTTTTTACTCCCAACTTCACGAGCAGTTCCAGTTCTGCCAATGACCTTTGCAATGATCTCGGCTTAAATCTGCCATAGACCCTGGGCACAAGGCAATAGGTGCATTCAAACGGACAGCCGTCGCTTAGCTTCAATACCCCCGCGTTTAACTCGTTATACGCATCCCAAAGCCCCGGCTGTTCCAAATCCGGCTCAATACCTAAATAATCCCAAAGCGGCTTTAGTTCGTTTCCTTCAATCAGTAAATCCGCACCTGATTTTTCAGCGTGGCTGTGACACAGCGTAACGTAATTTCCTCCGAGCACAATTTTCGCATCTGGGCTTGCCTGCTTGACATCCTCTATGACCTCTTTTACCCCCAAATACCAATACGTCATTACGGTATTGATAAAAACAAAGTCAAAACCTGTGGTTGCTTCGAGAAATTCCTTAAAGATTTTTCGAGGCAGGCCGAAACGCCTGTATGAACGCGGTATATCTTTCAAACACTCGGGACGCGGAATCTTCTCGAAATAAAACCTGCCCCTGCCCCACTGGTCGCTTTCAAGCTCTTTTT
>JAFGDN010000083.1 GCA_016932095.1 Sedimentisphaerales bacterium | reverse complement strand
TAATAACCGAGGCGGAGGAGATTGCAAGAAAAATAATGACATAAGTCGTTATTTAATAAATAGTTACGAATTTCACAGAAGGCTTGAAGATAATATTGGTAAGGAGAAAAGGCAATGGCAGTTAAACAATTGGCGTTTGACGTTGAGGCAAGGGCAGCGTTATTGAAAGGGGTGGAAAAGCTTACGATGGCGGTCAGGGCGACCTTAGGGCCGAGGGGCAGAAACGCAATCATCGATAAAAGCTGGGGCGGACCTACCGTTACTAAAGACGGCGTTACCGTGGCGGAGGAAATCGAACTCTCGGATAAAAACGAGAATATGGGCGCAAAGCTTGTTAAAGAGGCGGCGAGCAAGACATCCAAAATCGCAGGCGACGGAACGACGACGGCGACAGTCCTGACCGAGGCGATGTTCCGAGAGGCATACCGAAACCTGGCCGCAGGCGCCGATGCGATGGCGCTCAACCGCGGGATGCAGGAGGCGGCAAAGGCGGTAACGGAGAAGTTGAAGACGTTGGCCAAGCCGGTGGAGGTCGGTAAAAGGACCGACATCGTCAACGTGGCGTCGATATCGGCCAATAACGATACGGAGATTGGAAATAAGATGGCAGACGCCTTTCAGCGGGTAGGAAAAGACGGTGTAATAACCGTTGAAGACGGAAAAGGACTGGCCACGACCGTTGATTTTGTCGAGGGAATGCAGTTTGACAGGGGGTATCTGTCGCCTCATTTTGTGACAAACCCGGAAAATATGACCTGTGAGATGGAAAAGCCGTTTATACTGGTTTACGAGGACAAAATCGGTAACGTTGCCAAGTTAGTGCCGTTACTGGAAAAGGCGGCGAAGGCCAAAAAGCCGTTGTTGATTATCGCCGAAGACGTTGAAAGCGAGGCGCTGGCGACGCTGGTTGTCAATAAATTGAAAGGGATATTGCAGTGCTCGGCGGTCAAGGCGCCGGGTTACGGCGACCGGCGGAAAGCGATGCTGGAAGATATAGCCGTATTGACGGGGGCTGAGCCGATATTCAAGGATTTGGGTATCGAGCTTGAGAATATAAGCGTCAAGCAGTTAGGCCAGGCCAAGAAAGTAACAATCGACGGCGACAAAACGATAATCATCGAGGGGGCGGGCTCTGAAGACGCCATCAAGGGCAGAATCAAACAGATACAGGAAGAAATCAAAAAAACCACAAGCGACTACGACAGGGAAAAACTGCAGGAGCGGTTGGCGAAATTAACCGGCGGCGTTGCCCAGATTAACGTCGGCGGGGCAAGCGAGGCGGAAATGAAGGAGCGGAAGGCCAGAATCGAGGATGCCCTGCACGCGACAAGGGCGGCCATAGAAGAAGGCATAGTGCCGGGCGGGGGGGTAGCCCTTATAAGGTGCATCGACGCGGTGAAGAATTTGAAGCTGACCGGAGACGAAAAAACCGGTGCGGATATTGTCTCTAAAGCGCTAACGATGCCCTGCTACTGGATAGCGGCCAACGCGGGTGCGACCGCGAATTTAGTTGTCAGCAAGGTTATAGAGGGCAAGGGGGCATTCGGATATAACGCCAATACCGATACATACGAGGATTTGACAGCGGCTGGCGTAATCGACCCCTTGAAAGTAACGAGAATCGCACTTCAAAACGCAGTAAGTATCGCCGGGTTATTGCTTACGACGGATTGCGTCGTTACAGAAAAGCCCAAAGACAAGAAGGAAGGAATGCCGGGGCATCCGGGTATGGGCGGCATGGGTGGAATGGGTGGTATGGGTGGAATGGGCGGTATGGAAGATTACGGTGATATGTAAAGCAGAAGACAGAAGGAGAACCAGATATGAAACTTGTGCCATTGGATGACAGGATTGTGATAAAGCAATCAGAAGCGGAAGAGAAAACCTCAGGCGGAATCATACTGCCGGATACGGCAAAGGAGAAGCCGCAAAGAGGCAAGATAGTGGCGGTGGGCCCCGGCAAAATGAATGACAAAGGTAAACGCAGCGAAATGAGCGTCAAAAAAGGCGATGAGGTAATATACGCCAAATACTTAGGCAATGAGGTTGAGATAACCGGCGATAAATACGTGATACTGCACGAAAGCGATATTTTAGGCGTAATTGAAAAATAAAAAGAGATTGCCGCGCCCCCTAAAGGCGGCTCGCAATGACGTTATTTTGAAATTGAGAGGCAGAAAATATGGCAAAGCAAATGATGTTTGACGAAGCGGCAAGGCAGGAGCTCAAAAATGGTTTATCGGAGCTGGCAAACGCTGTGAAGGTAACGCTGGGGCCGACTGGTAAGAACGTGATACTGCAAAGAAGCTGGGGCTCGCCCAAGATTACTAAAGACGGGGTGACCGTCAGCAAGGAAATCGAGCTGAAACAGCCCTTCAAAAATATGGGCGCCAAAATGGTAAACCAGGCGGCCAGCAAGACCGCCGACGAGGTGGGAGACGGGACGACGACGGCGACCATATTGGCCGAAGCGATATATGCCGAGGGGCTGAAATACGTAACAGCAGGGGTCAATCCGATGGCGATACAGCGCGGCATAAGTAAAGCCGTTGAAGCGGCAAGTAAATTTATAAAGAAAATTGCGGAGCCGGTGAAGGGACGGGATGACTACGCCAAGGTAGCGACGATTAGCGCAAATAATGACCATACGGTCGGAGAGCTGCTTGCTGACGCGATGGAGAAGGTCGGCAAGGAAGGCGTTATTGAGATAGAGGAAGGCAAAGGCACCGAAAACGAGATTACCGTTGTTGAAGGAATGCAGTTCGACAGGGGGTATATATCGCCTTACTTTATGACCAATCCTGAAACGCTGGAATGTGTTCTTGAGGACGCATGCATACTGTTGCACGAAAAGAAGCTGTCGAACATCCGGGAATTGATACCGCTTTTGGAAAAGACCGCCAGCATGGGCAAGCCCCTGTTGATAGTTGCTGAGGACGTAGAAGGCGAGGCGCTGGCTGCCCTGGTGATTAACCGGCTGCAGGGCGTATTGAAGGTTTGCGCGGTCAAGGCGCCTGGGTTCGGCGACAGACGCAAGGCGATGATGGAGGATATTGCGATACTGACCGGAGGACAGGTTATCAGCGAAGACCTCGGAATAAAGCTCGAAAAGGTGGAGCTGACGCAGTTAGGTCAGGCCAAAAAGATTGTTATCGACAAGGAAACAACGACAATCATCGAAGGGGCAGGCAGCAGGAAAGACATACAGGCAAGATGCGACCAGATACGCAGCCAGATGGAAAAGACGACCAGCAGCTACGATAAGGAAAAACTTCAGGAGCGATTGGCGAAACTGACCGGCGGCGTCGCGGTCTTAAAGGCAGGCGCTGCTACGGAAACGGAAATGAAGGAAAAGAAGGACCTGCTGGATGACGCACTGCACGCGACAAGAGCCGCGGCCCAGGAAGGCGTTGTGGCAGGAGGCGGAGTGGTGTTTTTGCGGGCTATTGCGGAAGTCGAGAAGGCAAAAGACAAGGCAAAGGGCGAAGAGCGAATCGGGTTTGATATTGTTAGCCAGGCCCTGCGAAAGCCGACAATGCAGATAGCGGAAAATTCCGGTGAGCACGGCGACGTGATAGCGGCGCGGCTTCTCGAACAGCTGGATAAAGAGAAAAACCTCGGATACGACGCCAACACCGGCCAATTCGTGGATATGTTAAAGGCGGGAATTATCGACCCGGCCAAGGTTGCCCGGACCGCCCTCGAGACGGCTGCATCGGTAGCGGGATTGATGCTGACGACAAGCGTCCTGATTACGGATTTGAAGGAAAAAGAAGACGAAGAGCCGATAGCCGGTGCGGTAAGGTAAGAAGTTAAAAGTCAAAAGGGAAAAAGAAAGCCCCCGGCTTAATGCCGGGGGGTTTCGTAAATATGGCAAAAAGAGATTATTACGAGGTACTGGGGGTAGCCAAGAACGCCTCGCCCGATGATATAAAACGCGCGTATCGTCGGCTGGCGATAAAATATCACCCCGACAAGAATCCCGACAACAAAAAAGAGGCCGAGGCGAAGTTCAAGGAGTGCGCCGAGGCATACGAAGTATTGAGCGACCCGGAAAAACGTCAGCGATACGACCAGTTCGGCCACGAGGGCCTTCGCGGCGTGGGTATGCGGGATTACTCGCATATGCGCTGGCAGGATATCGGCAGCATATTCGAGGATATACTCGGTTTCGGCGGCGGCGGTTTTGAGGACCTTTTCGGGGGGATGGGCGGCAGGCGAAGAGGCGGAAGGCGAGGCCCGGCGAGGGGCTACGATTTGGAGACAACGGTGGAGATGTCTCTAAACGAGGTGGCCAGGGGAACGGAAAAAACCATAGAGTTTACGAGACAGGACTTATGCACGGGGTGCAGCGGGACCGGCTCCGCACGCGGTTCGAGGCCGGGGGCGTGCCCAACCTGCGGAGGCGCAGGCCAGGTCGTCAGGGGCGGCGGATTTTTCCAGATGGTATCTACCTGCCCGCAGTGCCGCGGGACGGGAGAAGTGATAACAAACCCGTGCAGCAGATGCGGGGGCACAGGCCGGGAGCCGAAGCACAGGGTTGTCAGCGTAAGGATACCGGCGGGAGTGCACGAGGGGCAGGGGATTCGCGTCGCGGAGGAAGGAGAACCCGGGCGAGACGGCGGGCCGAGAGGCAATTTATACTGCTACGTCCGGATTAAGCCGCACGAATTTCTCGAACGCGACGGCAACGACCTGATTGCGGTTGTGCCGATAAGTTTTACACAGGCGGCGTTAGGCGCGACTATCGAGGTGCCCAGTTTGGACGGAATGAAAGAGCTTAGGATACCGCCCGGGACACAGCACGGCAGCGTCTTTCGGATAAAAGGCCAGGGTTTGCCCGATATACGAACCAGGCGCACGGGAGACGAGCTTGTGCAAATAATGGTAGAGGTGCCCACGAAACTGAACGTCAAACAGGAAGAACTACTAAGGGAATTTGCGAAAACGGAAAACAAAAGCGTGTTTCCGAAGGCGACCGGTTTTGTTGACCGGCTGAAAAAATATTTTAGCGGCAAGTAAATTCAACACAGGTGAGCATATATGTTTCCTAAAAAAAAGGAAAAACCAAAGGAACACAGTGAGCAGTCACAAGGCAGCACTCAGCCACAGCAGGAGCCGGTAAAACAGGAAGAGCTGCAAAAGCAGGTCGAAGAACTGCGCACACAGATAGAAGAGCTGCAAAAAGAGAAGGATGATATATTTGCCAAACTGCAGAGAGTCGCGGCGGATTACGATAACTATCAGAAACGCTCAGCCAGACAGATAACCGACAGCATCACTTATGAGAAGGATAAGATAATAAAGACCCTGTTGCCTGTGCTGGATAATTTTGAGTGTATAATCGCGAACACCTCCTGCGGTGTTCAGGATGAGGCGTTGTTAAAAGGCGTGCAAATTATTTATGACCAGATGCTTGGCGTCTTGAAAGGGCAGGGAGTGGAGCAGATTAAGGCGGCGGGAGAAAAATTCGACCCGGCGCAGCACGAGGCGATTACGCTGCGAAACGAGGAGGGGAAAGAAGACGGGGCAGTTTTAGAAGAGTTGCAAAAGGGCTATGTGCTCAACGGCCGGGTAATAAGGCCAAGCAGGGTGGTTGTCAATAAGGCGCCTGCGGCTGAGGCGGAACAAGCTGAGGAAGAGGAAACAAAAGATACCCAGTAAAGAATATGCCTACATACGAATACAATTGTGAGAATTGCGAACACCGATTTGAGAAGTTTCAGGTGATAACAGCCAAGCCGTTGCGCAAGTGCCCTGAATGCGGAAAGGATTCCCTGAAGCGCCTCATCGGAACAGGAGCGGGGGTAATATTTAAGGGTTCGGGTTTTTACGCCACCGATTACAGAAGCGAAAGTTACAAGCAGGCGGCAAAATCAGAAACATCTAAAAAGGCCGGCGAGAAAAAAGAAACAACGGCAACGCCTGTGAAATCGGACACAAAAAGCACAAGCGAAACAAAAAAGCCGGCCAGCAATGGAAAGTCAGGCAACTAACTGCTGGTAAACGTTTTCGATTGTATCGACCATTGTTTTGGGGGAGAACATTTCTTTGACGCTTTCGCGGCCAGCATCGCCGAGCTTTTCACGCAGTGTTTTATCTCCAATCAATTCAGCACAGGCGGCAGTTAATTGGTCAACGTTTTCGGGTGCAATCAATCGGCCGGTATTTTCATTGACGACCTCTCGTGCGCCATCGATATCGAAACTGACGGCGGGTCTGCCGCACAACATCGCCTGCGGCAGCGTCCTTGCGAGGCCTTCACGAAGCGAGCAGTGGACGAGAATATCGGACGCCTGAATCACAAGAGGGATTTGACTCGGCGGCACAAGCCCCGTGAAGCGGAAGCGATGGCCCAGGCCCAAATCGTCGATTGTTTTTTTGTATTTATCGGCCAGAATCCCGTCGCCGACGAAAAGCCAGATTACGCTGGGAAACCGACTGGCCAGGCGTTTTGCGGATTCGATGATGAATTTGTGGCCTTTGAGATGAAAGAGGCGCGCGATAGTAACCAGGACAATCGCGTCGGGCAAAATGGCGTATTTATGACGAAACTCGTTAATCTTTTCAGCAGGAACAGGTTTAAGGAAATTATCTTCTTCGATGGCCGAATAAGCGGTTGTAAATTTTTCACGTGAGCCGATGCCGGCGGCCAGCGCCTGATTGGTCATAGCATCGGCGACGGATATGAAGGCGTTTGTGCGTTTGGCGGCGGCCTTTTCAACGGCGATATAAAATTTGTTGAGCCGGCTGCTTTGATAAGGGTGAAAGGCAAGGCCGTGAATTGTGTGGACAATTTTGGGTTTGGGAATCGATGGGCTAAAGCCCATCCTGCGTCGGCTGGCGTAAGCGGCGTATCGGCCTAAAATGCCCGCTTTGGCCGAGTGAGTATGAACAATATCGGGCTTCATCTGTTCGAGCAGGTGCTTGATTGTCAAATAGGCGGGGATATCGTAAACAGGATTTATCTGACGGCGAAGCTCGTTTAAAACAAGGAACTTGAAGTCCTTGTCTTTGGCTTGCTCATATAAATCGCCTTCGGGGCCGAGAGCCGGCCCCGTGATGAGCGTAACATTATGGCCGCGCCTGGCCAATAACTTACAGGTAATCAGCGTATTTTCCTGAGCGCCGCCTAAAATCAAACGTGTTATTATATGGACGATCTTCAATGCCTGATATCTCAATATTATGATAATGATTTTCTGTGATGCTCAGCTAATTTTAAAAATGGTCTAAAACCTGCTTGTTCTGAGACTCGAACAAGGCCATCTAATATTTCAACCATATAATCAAATACGTGATGATCCCATCCTGCCAAATACCAATAATTATAAGCTTCGTGATACTTTCCTGCTTCTTCGGCGATTGTGGCAGTTTTGCGCCAATAGTCAATTACTTTATTGAAATTGGAATCAAGAGCGGCTAACATATATTCGTCTTTGCGCACAGGCACTTTAAGAAATTGTTCAATATATTGCAGTCGCTGTGCACAATACTTGCTTGGTCCTCGTCCGTACTCACGCCAGGGTTCTGTAAAATCGTAAGTGTTTCCCAATGCCCTAATCCCAACTGAATAAATTTCAGCCGCTGTTTCAAAATCACCTTTGCGTTCAGCAGCTTGCCCCATAACCGCGAATGGCCAACCTAAATCTGAGCGATGTTGTGACACATACTCAGCATGTTGAATGGCTGACGCCCAATCTTGATGTTTCAGGTTTTCCTCTGAAAGACCAAGTAGTTGTGTCAGCTTTGTCAAATGGATTGAAGGGATTGTTTCAGGGACGTAAAGCCATGGCTCGAATTCTTTCCAGTTAACCCCAATTTTCTTAGCAATGCTATCGCCGCCGTATTCTCTTGCTAGCGCAAGTAATCTAGTTTCAAGATTCTTCTCAGCCAAATTTTTACGGACGGATATTTCAGGAAATCCTGGTTGTAAAAGATCAATTAAATTGAACGTTTGATGTGAGAAGAACATGCTCTCAAGATGCAATTTCTCCTCAGAATTCAAGCCGGACCATCGAATGGCCCATTTGAGAATGTTTTTCGATGACAAATTAATATCTTCATCCGAGGAGCGTTCTAATAGCCTCCTAGCAGAATCAAAAAGAATCACTTGACTTAGTGATTGGCCCGCTGGAGTCCATTCACAGGTCTCATGAAGCCAACGTATAAATTCTCGCACTGAACCATCTGAGTTGAATCTCACTGCTATATCATCGCCAAATCCATTACCCAATATGGGAAGCGTATCTGGTAACATTAATCCGCCCCAGATCTCAGCAGAACCTTGATCTAAAAGATTCTCTGGCAGGACAGGCTCGCCAAACTCAAGTGAATAAGATTCTCTCCACTTCTCAGAATCAAACCAGTCGATTAACTCAGGGGTCAATTGAAGAGAGAAAACGCCAGATAATCTCTGTGACCACGAATCACTCATGATATTATCCTAAGACATACATTTTAAATTGCCTTTGTTAATACTTTATCCACATTAAACAGAGGCCTTCGGGCGGGGCGATAGGACCTGCGGCCCTGCGGTTCTTTGCCTCGATGATTTCAGTAATTTTTTCAGGTTTCATTCTGCCGACGCCCGCCTCGACAAGCGTTCCCACTATATTTCTTACCATATTATAAAGGAAACGGTCGCCTTCGACATCAATGAAAATCCAGTCGTCGCTCGATTCTCGATGCTCGATGCTCGCTACAGGATTGTTAGAGGAATAAACGTCGCAGCGGAAGATTGTGCGGATGGAGTCGGTGCGGTGGTCGTCTGCGGCGGCGAAGGACTTGAAATCTTTCTGGCCCAACATCAGTTTTGCGGCCTGGTTCATCGCGGAAATATCGAGTTTTGCCTCAGGCAAGTGCCAGCAGTGGTGAATTTCAAAGACGGGTCTTGCCCTGCCTGTGAAAATGGTATATCGGTAGAGCTTGCATTTGGGGTCGCCGATGACGTTAAAACCCATAGGAACATCGACGGCTTCGATAACAGCGATATCGGCGGGCAGCCGGTCGGTTATGGCCTTGGCAAGATTTTTGGTAGGGATGGGTGAATCAATTTGAATAAGGGCAACCTGGCCTTTTGCGCTTACGCCGGCATCGGTGCGGGAGCAGGCGGTTACCCTGGTTCGCCAGCCGAGAAGCTCGCTTACGGCGTTGACGAGTTCGGCCTGGATGGTTCGTTTGCCGGGCTGGAGCTGCCAGCCGTGATAGTTTGTGCCATCGTAGGATATGGTCAGTTTTACGTTACGCAGCGCCATATTTGGAATAAAAAACCCCGGGATAAACCCTTCGATAAGCTCAGGGGGCCCTGGGGGCTTTCTGCGAATTTGCGTTTTACAACAGTTTTTCGGCAATCTGAATCGCGTTCAGGGCGGCGCCTTTTCTAAGCTGGTCGCCGGCGCACCAGATATTTATGCCGTGATTTTCCGGTATTGAGAAATCCTGCCTGATTCTGCCGACGAAAACGTCGTCTTTGCCGGTAGCGTCGATTGGCATCGGGAATCGGTTATGTTCGCGGTCGTCCAAAAGCGACACGCCCGGTGCGTCCTTGAGCAACGCCCTGACCTCGTCGGGGGTAATCGGGTCGGTAAATTCGAGGTTAATGCTTTCGCAGTGCGCCCGCAGGACCGCGACGCGAATGCAGGTGGCGGTGACGGCTATATCGGGGCAGTCGAAAATTTTGCGGGTCTCATTGACCATTTTGACCTCTTCGAGGTTGTAGCCGGCGGCGTCCAGCGATGAGTTATGGCTGAAAACGTTAAAAGCGAGCTGATAGGGCAAAACCTTTATGGTCGGTTTCTTGCCCGCCAGGATTTCATGTGCCTGCTGTTCAAGCTCGTTCATAGCGGCCTGCCCCGCTCCGGAGGCGGCCTGATAGGTGCTGACGACCATACGTTTTACGGGGTTTGCCTTGTGCAGCGGCCATACAGGAACGATACCGATTATAGTCGAGCAGTTGGGGTTTGCGATGATGCCCTTGTGCTCCTTTATTTTCTGAGGATTGATTTCAGGGATGACCAGCGGCACATTGGGGTCCATTCTGAAGGCAGACGAGTTATCGACGACAACAGCGCCTGCTTTTACGGCAGGCGGGGCGAAGGTCTTGCTTCGGTCGGCGCCGGCGCTAAAAAGTGCGATATCAACCCGGTCGAAACTCTTGTCGGTAAGCTGTTCAACGACATATTCCTTACCCTTGAACTGGATTGTCTTGCCGGCAGACCGGCTGCTTGCCAGTACCTTCAGCGTATCGAACGGAAAGTCCCGTTCTTCGAGTATTCTTAAAAATTCCTGACCGACGGCGCCGGTCACGCCCGCGATTGCGACGTTGCAACCCATACTTAATACTCCTTAAATTTCCACAAAAAAGGCAGCCAGATAGCGCTGCCCCGGTATTTACATGGCTCAAACGAACCAAGTATTCTAATAATATTATAGGCCTTATGCAAGTGAAATTGATTGCGAAAAAGTCGAAAATCCCCGATAATCGACGCTTTGGCCGAAGTGGCGGAACTGGCAGACGCGCAGGATTCAAAATCCTGTCCTGGCAACAGGGTGAGGGTTCAATTCCCTCCTTCGGC
>JAFGDN010000082.1 GCA_016932095.1 Sedimentisphaerales bacterium | reverse complement strand
GGATGACTGAGGCTCTTAATGGTTGCTTCTGGCTTCGCAGGGACTTGTTGGAGATAGACTTATGAAAAAAGCCCTAACTTTGAGTAAAAAAGAAGTGTTGACTTTGGCTGGTTTATGTTTAATACTACAATTTTGGGGTTATCGATAACAGAGAACACCCACAAGCTTTTCGTTGTAAACATAAATATTTTTAAGATAGCGGGATTATGGCTGAGACGATAAAGGCGATTGAGCCGTTCAGGTTTTATACCCGGCTGCACCTATCGGAGCTTACCGGTCTGAAAGCGGCGACTTTAAGCGAGCTGCTGGAGCTGATAAAAACGGTTTCAGGGGCCAGCATCTATCATCACACACATCGTTTCCTTCAGCAGCATCAGCACCTTTCGCCTGAGCCGCCGAATGATTTTGCCTACTGGGTATCCAACGTGCTGGGCGAGCGAGAGCTCGGCGAGCTGCTTGCCAGTATCGATATTATTCAATTCACAAGCGTGCGGGCGCTGCGGGAGCGAATCGTTACTGTCATCGAAGAGTATTTGAATAAACATCCCTCATCGAAGAACAAATTCGTCAATCCCGGCGCGGAATTTCATTTTATAAAATCCAACAGCTTCATTTTCCCCACCAATCACGTCGCCGGCGATTTGAAAGGGCTGGCGGATAACCTGAGGAAGGTAACTATCGATTCGATATATTATCATATTTTCGAGGCGCGACTTCGGCTGGAAAAAGGCGAAAACGACCTGTCGCTCTGGATAGAAAAAGAGGTAGGCGACAAGGCGCTGGCTGAGAAGCTCTCCCGGCTTGACCCTTATACGTTTACTCTCGAGGCGCTGAGGAAGAAGCTCGTGAACCTTGTTGAAAAGAGTATGAGTTAGGAATATGCCGCAATTAGTCGAGTACATTCCGATTGTGGGACAGGCGGTAATAGACGACCTGATGCTTGCGGCGGACAGATTAAAGGACAAAACCGTTCAGATGGTCAATTCCACGGCCGTAGGCGGAGGGGTCGCGGAGATTTTGAACAGGATGGTTCCTCTCCTCAAGGAAATGGGCATCAATATTAGGTGGGACGTTATTCGGGGCGGCGCGGAGTTTTTCTCCGTTACAAAGAAATTTCACAATGCCCTGCACGGTAAAAAGGAGGATATCACCCAGCACGATTTCGATATTTTTATGGAAACCAGCCGCGTGAACATCGAACAGCTCGAGATTGCCGGCGACATTATTTATATTCACGACCCGCAGCCGGCGGCGCTTGTGACAAAAAGGGCCGGCAACAAGTGGATTTGGCGATGCCATATCGATGTGTCCAGGCCCGATAAAGTGGTCTGGAACTTTCTGAACGGTTTCATCGAGAAATACGACGCAGTCGTATTTTCGTCGCCGGATTTTTCGCAGACGCTGCCGATGAGGCAATTTCTGATATCGCCTTCAATCGACCCGTTGAGCGACAAGAACAAAGACCTGCCCCCTGAAATGATAGACGCGGTGCTGAATAAATATCAGCTCGACGGGAGCCGGCCTATTATCACGCAGATATCCCGTTTCGACCGATTGAAGGACCCCGTCGGAGTTATCGAGGCGTATCTACAGGTGAAAAAACGCGTCGATTGCCAGCTTGTGCTTGCGGGAGGCACGGCCGCTGACGACCCCGAATCGGTGCATGTTTTTGAGGAGGTCAGGGAAAAAGCACAGCATGACCACGATATTCATATTTTACTGATGCCGCAAAACGACCTCGAAGTCAACGCCCTGCAGCGCGCCTCGACGGTAATAATACAAAAATCAATCAGGGAGGGTTTCGGCCTGACGGTCGCAGAGGCCCTGTGGAAGGCAAAGCCCGTTGTCGCCTCGGCCGTGGGCGGAATACCATTACAGATAACCCACAAATATTCAGGGCTTCTTTGCCATTCAATCGAAGGGGCCGCCTTTGCTCTCAAGCAGCTTCTTAACGCGCCCGAATACGCCAGAAAATTAGGCGAAAACGGCCGGGAGCATATCCGCAATAATTTTCTCCTGACGCGACACATCCGCGATTACCTGCTGCTGTTTTTATCACTGTATCAAACCGAAAACGTAATCTTTTTTTAGGGCTTATCCGCCAAAGACGGGCATCAGGACGCCATAAATACCTTTACCGTTATGCCTTGACATCGAGATACGTTTGAAACTGAAATTCATAAATACCCATCTTGATAGCCAAACCGTGAACTCACAATATATTATTGCACGAAAGCAATTCGAATTCACGCCAAAATCCCTTTGGGTTCAACTGAAGCCGTCCATTGTCCTGTTGCCTCGAAATATTATGATTTTATAGGACGACGCATTTTGGGCTTAAACAAACGAGATGACGGGCGTTTCTTTGCGATTACATACGATGGCTTGTTTTTGCGTCACTATTACCATTCCCGCGTTATGGCCGGATATTGGCGGAGAATCCGGACAGCTTTCCTAAGGTGGAAGCGCTTTTAGCCGATGTATCTATAAGCGATTTTTTGCCTGCAAAGCGAGCCGAAATGTAAAGGGAAGCGAAAACGAGCACGTAAACGAATACGCCTGGAAATTCGATTTTGAACGTAATGAGCACTGATGCATCTATTGCCAAAGAAACTCAGGGGGCTGGCGGATGTTTCCCCGTCATCACTGACCACGCACTGGAGGCCATTGCCGTGCTGGATAGCAACGGCGTGGTGCATTACGCCAACGCCGCCTGGGTGAGGATGCACGGTTACCAGCGCCGCAGCGAGGTTGTGGGACGGCAAATCAGCGCCTTTCATAATAAAGAGCAAATGTCCAGTAATGTTCTTCCTTTTCTTCAGGAGGTTGCCCATAGAGGTCAAATCAGCGGTCCCGTAGGCCATATCCATAAAAACGGGACGGAGGTGCCTACGAACACGACGATGATAGCCCTGAAAGATGAAACCGGCAAGATGCGAGGCGTGGTTGTCTATGCGATAGATACCAGCGAGCCGAAGAAACTGAACGATGAGATAGGAAATCTGAAGAGCGAAGCCGACAAGCGGTCAGCGGAATTGAAGCTGGCAGCCGCTCGACTTCAGGAGCGGGCCAAAGAGCTGGAGATAGTGGAAAGCCTTCTGAGCGCCAGGGGAACGGAACTGTCTGCAATCAACAAGCAACTGTGGCAGTATATGTCGGAGAGAGGGCAGACACAAGACCAGTTGCAGGCGCTGAAAACTGAGCTTGCCGCGAAAGAAAAAGAGGCGGAAGAGCTTTCGAGCCGGCTGCAACGACAAAGCGAAGAGCAGGCGAAGACAGAGCTTCGATGGAAAACGCAATATAGCGAGCTGTCTAAAGCAATCAAACAATTGCATAACGAAGTAATAGAAATGAAACATCAGGAAGTCGAGTATCTTGAGGATGTGGACCTGGACGCCAAAAGAGTTGGGGCAAAGGGAACCCTGGACCGCGACCAGCTTAAGCAGTTAAGCGCTATGGCAAAGAAATTCGCCAGTGAAGAGGTCAGGGAAAGCACCCTGACGATGAACAAATCTCTGTAAGGTCAAAGAACATTAATCATTTCAAAAGACAGCCAACGGAGGGATTCGAACCCTCAACCTCCGGTTTACAAAACCGGAGCTCTGCCGTTGAGCTACGTTGGCATTGTGATTTTCTATTTTCGATTTTTTATTTTCAATTTGCTTCGCATTATCAGCGTAGCACCTGATTATGATAAATAGAAAATAGAAAATAGCAAATTGAAAATCTACGTGGCTGCAGCAGCAACGGGCTTAGGTTTCGGCAGGCGTGGGACGGGGGCGGTCGGGCCGCGAAAGACGATTACGCCGGTTGGGCACTTGGCCATAGCGGTTTCTGTCTGCGGCGAGGGCTGGAATCTTTCGTAATCAATACGGGCGAGGTTATCCGTAACCTTGAAGAGGTCGGTTTGTCTGACGCACAGGCCGCAGGCGATGCAGCCGACGGCGCATTGTGAGCGTGTTACTTTGCCGCTTTCCCTGCTGCTGCACGCGACGGACATCATATTTTCATTATTGAACGGGGCCATCTCAATGAGGTTTCGCGGACAGGCCCGGGCACAGGCGCCGCAGCCGGTGCATTTGGAGTAGTCAACCACGGCTAAGCCGTCGATTATATGAAGGGAGTTGAATTTGCAGGCGCGGACGCAGTCGCCGAAGCCGAGGCACCCGAATTTGCACGCCTGCACATTGGCAAGGGCATTGGCGGAAAGGCAGGATGGGATACCCTGATAGGTCGCGTAGAAGATTTTGTCTTCCGTTCGGGCGCGACAATTAACTATGGGTTTTTTCAGCGGGCCAACGTTGCTTATTTCAATGTTAAGGATTTTGGCGATGGCCTGGGCGGTTTTGGGGCCGCCGGGTGCGCATTTGCCAATAAGTTCCGGTTTTGCGAGCAATGCTTCGGCGTATTTCATACAGCCGGAAAAGCCGCACGCGCCGCAGTTGACGTGAGGCAAAACGTCGTGAATCGCTTCGATTCGCGGGTCGGTTTTGACCTTTAGTTTTATACTGGCAATCAGAAGAGCGATTGCGAAGCCCAGCCCGAGGATGAGCATAGTCAATCCAGCCGGCCAGGCGACGGACCATAATTCGGCAATATTTGCAAGAATCATATTTGTCATTTTATCATTCCGGCAAAACCCATAAAGGCAAGCGTCAGTATGCCTGCGGTAATCAGTGTAATAGGCGCTCCCTGGAACGCCTCGGGCACGTCGGCAAGCACGAGGTCTTCACGGATGCCCGCCATAATGCATATCGCCAGCGCAAAACCCAGACCTGCGCCGGCGCTTAAAACGACGGCTTCGAGCAGATTATCGATACCCCAGATATTTATAAATAAACATACGCCGAGAATAACGCAGTTGGTCGCAATAAGCGGCAAAAATACGCCGAAGGTGTCGTAGAGAGCGGGGAAGAACCTGCGAACATACATTTCAACGAGCTGAACCGCCCCAGCGATTATAAGGATATAGCAGATATACCGCGTTATTTCGAGGTGATTCGGCATAAGGATGTAGTGGTCAACCAGCCAGGTAAGCGTGCCGCTTAAAGTGGCGACGAACGTTACGGCCATACCCATTCCGAAGGCGGTATCGATCCTGCCTGAGACGCCCAGATACGGGCAGATTCCGAGGAACTTCGTGAAAACGAAGTTATTGATAAGCACCATCGACATAATGCCGACAAGGATAACGTAAAATTTGTCCATATCAGGCGGCTCCTTTGTTTTTGCCGGTCAGGGCGGCGGACAGACCCAAAATCAAACCGAGGGTTACGAACGCGCCGACGGGCATCTGCATCGCAAGCCAGGGAACGAACGCCTCGGGCATTACCCTGTAACCGATTAGATTACCCGTGGCGAGGATTTCGCGGATACCTGCAAGGATGCAAATCGCTATTGTAAAGCCCGTTCCCGTGCCGATTGCGTCGAGCAAACTGACCAGCAGCCCCGATTTACTCGCGCAGGCCTCGGCGCGGAATATGATAATGCAGTTGACGATAATCAGCGGCACGT
The DNA here is from genome assembly GCA_016932095.1 of Sedimentisphaerales bacterium. GTDB lineage: Bacteria > Planctomycetota > Phycisphaerae > Sedimentisphaerales > Anaerobacaceae > Fen-1362. The sequence continues at coordinate 25,401 of JAFGDN010000082.1, read as the reverse complement.
ATGGGCCCAGGATTTTGCTCATATCGGGCAAAAACGCCCGCAGATATAAATCACAAATCGTAACAAAGGTCGCTATCGTGAGGGTGAACATCATAATACGAAGATGGGGCTTGAGGATGTTTCGCATCGAGCTGATAACGAGATTGCTGCAAATCAGGACAAATATGACGCTTAGCCCCATTGTCAGGGCGGGCTTGACGGCGGTTGATACGGCAAGCGGCGGGCACATACCGATGAGGAGCCGAAACGTCGGATTTTCGCGCCAGATACCTACCGTCAGCGCATCAAGTAAGCTCGGTTGGTATGCATCATTTGCCATTCTGGATTAGCCCTTTACTCAGCATATATTCTTTGACCGGCTTTATATAATTATTGACCGAATTAACCACAGCCGTGCTGGTTACTGTAGCGCCTGTAATTGCGACTATTTCAGCGTCAATTTTACCCGCGTCGCCGGTTTTGGTCAGTTTGAGGTCCTCAGCGGGGGCTTGTGCGAACTGGTTGCGGAAGGCCGGCTTGTTTGCGTTGTCGCCAAAACCGGGGGTTTCGTTTATGGAGGCGAAATCAATGCCCGCGATTTTTTCAAAATTCTTATCGACTGCGATAATCATTTCAATCTTGTCGGCGAAACCCGAGCCCTCGGCGGTTAACGTCCAGCCGATGCATTGGCCGTCTGCGGATAACGCCTTGTAAATCCGGCTTTTTGATTTTTTACCTGCCCCGAGGTCGATTTCGGCGTCGGCGGTCTGCTCGAAATTGACGGCGGCAGGTATTAGCGAGGTCATCTTCTGATTTGTCTCGCCGAGCTTGTTTTGCTCGATTTTAGGCGTCCAGGCCTTGTCTGCAACGGCAATCAGCAATCCGAAGAAAAACGCCGATACGAGTAGAAGCCAGCTTTCCTGTATGAATAGTTTGATTTTAGACATTGGGCTTGCCTCCCACCGGTATGACTTTGCATAGCCGGTCAATGAGGGGAGTAAACCCGTTCATAATAAGCACCGAGTACATCACGCCCTCAGGATATTCGCCGACGACCCTTATCAGGATGGTCAAAGCGCCGATGCCGGCGCCGAAAAGCCAGGCGCCTTTATTGGTCAAAGGGGCGGTAACAGGGTCGGTGGCTATGAAAAAAGCGCCAAATAATATGCCTCCCGTGACTAAATGGGCAAGCGGGGAAATATAGGCGGTATGGTTGGCGAGGTAGCCGATTGAGCCGAACACAAAGGTCGAGAGCAGCACCGCCAACGGTATTCGCCAGTTCATAACCTGCCTGATTAAGAGATAAACGGCGCCTAAAAGGATTGCCGCCTTGCTTGTTTCGCCTAAGCAGCCGGCGGTCGAGCCGATGAATAAATTCTTTAATTGGGCGTTCACAAATACCGCCGGCCCTGCTGTATCCTGGGGCTGTGCTGCCCTGGTTTTTATCGCCTGCTTGCTCCAGCCCAGCGGCGTTGCCTGCGTCATAGCGTCTGGTCTGTTCGCTGAGACCTTCGGCAGGCCCGTATCAATCGTAGCAGGCGCCGTCCAGGTGGTCATAAGGATTCCGAAAGAAGCCGTAAGGAAAGCCCTTCCGACCATAGCAGGGTTAAAGACGTTTGCGCCTAAGCCGCCGAATACCATTTTGCCCACTGCCACCGCGAATACGCTTCCGATTATGGCCGCCCAGTATGGTATCGCAGGCGGCAGTGATAAAGCGAGTATAATGCCTGTAATGACTGCACTCAAATCCCCTAATGATTCGAGTGGTTTTTCCCTTTGACGAATCAGGTTACACAGCCATTCGGTTACGACGCACGACAGGACGCAGGTCGGTATGAGAATCAGGGCGTAGCCGCGGAAAAAGTAAAGGCCCGCCAGCATAGCCGGGACCAGGGCGATAATGACGTCGCCCATAATCCTGCGGGTTGAATATGGCCCGCCGATGTGCGGCGAAAACGAAACTGTCAGCTTGCTTAGCATTATATTCCTTATGAAGGCATCAATTTTTTCTGCCGGGCGAGATAAATTTTACCTGTTCTGATAAGACCGGTAAGCTCGATATTGGCCGGGCAGATATAACTGCAGCAGCCGCATTCGATACAGGCGTTTATAAAATAGCTCTGTGCGATATCCATAAGATTGTTCTTTACGGCGTGCGCGATTCTCGTCGGATTCAGCCGTTCCGGGCAGACCTGTAAGCATCTTCCGCAATGAATGCAGGGCGTCTGTCTGCGGGTAAATTTAACCGTGCCGATTTGTTCTTTCGTCAGGACAGTAACGGCCCCCGTGGTTTTGGTAACGGGCGTTGATAAATCGGCGATGGCGATTCCCATCATCGGCCCACCGATGACCACCTTTGCGCTGGGCTGTGTCACGCCGCCGCAAAAGTCAATCAGTTCTTTAACCGGGGTTCCAATCGCGACGTAGTAATTACCCGGCCTGGCGATTGCCTCGCCGGTAACGGTAACAACCCTGTGGGTCAGGGGCGAGTCGAACATCACGGCGTCGGCGATTGCCGCCGCGGTCGCTACGTTGAGCACAACGACGCCAATCATTGGCGGAATCCCGCCCGTCGGAACGAATCGGTCAAGGACCGATTTTATGAGCTGCCTTTCGCCGCCCTGCGGGTATTTTGTCTTTAATTCGATAACATTAATATCTTTACAGCCGGGGGCTCTTTTCAGGGCATTACCGAGGGCTTCGACGGCTTTGGGCTTGTTGTCTTCGATTGCCACAATTGTTTTCGGATGCCCCGTTGCCTTTCGGGCTAACCTGATGCCCGTAATGACTTGGTTTGTCCATTCGAGCATAACGCGGTAGTCGCAGGTGATATAGGGTTCACATTCACAGCCGTTGATAATCAGAAAATCTTTCGGCTTTTCTGGATTGGGTTCCAGTTTAACAGCCGTCGGGAAACCCGCGCCGCCAAGCCCGACGATTCCCGCTTTTCGCGCTGCCGTTGTTATCTGCTGAGGGGTGTATTTTTCGATGTCTAAATCCAGGGGAAAACGCTCCTGCGGTTTGGGTTGAGGCCGTTTTGCGGGATTTACAGCATCTGGCACAATAATTACGGCCGGCGCCCTGCCGATAACGGGATGTGATTGCAGAGTAATTAAGGCAACTTTGCCGTCGATAGGCGAGTGAACGGGCGCTGATATGAAGGCGTCGGAATCGCCGACGACCTGCCCCGCCTGCACTGATTCGCCCTCCTTTACGGCGGGCTTACAGATAGCGCCGGTGTGCTGGCTAAGTAATACGGCCGCCTGCTTGACTGCCGGTCCCGGCTTGATGGGACTTTCAGCAGTCAATTCTTTTTTTTCCGAAGGGTGAACGCCCCCCGGAAAACCGCCCCGCATTGTCAAACTCGCGCTCATATCCTTATCAGCGTCTTCATTCTTTGCTGTCGCGTTTACCTGCTGTTTTTACAATCACCACAAAAACCACGGAGGCAAAAATCGCCGGCAACAACGAAAAAGCCGTCCTGAAACCGACCGATTCTACGTATTTTGCCAAAATTTCAAGGGATACCGCCAAAACCACGACAAATATCAATAGCGGCAGCACAAAAGCTAAAAGAACGCTGGGAACGATTGACTTGCCCTGCACATTGCCTGACTGCCTGAAAGCTTCCCGGCAACTCGACCTTTCACTGCAACGGTCGCAGTGGTTATTCTGCGCCATAGTCAACACTACCCAAAAAAGAGGTTTTACTTATAATAAATACGTTTGAATTTTGCAAACAGTTTTTTAAGGGATTTTACTATGCTATTAAAAAGCGCTCCTTTTATCTCAATCTGCATATTGCTGTTATCCGCCGGCTGCGCGGTCAATCCGATAACCGGCGGGGATGAGCTGATGTTCTCAGGCGACTACGAGCAGGATATAGCATTGGGCAGGCAATACGCCCCGGAGGTGGAAAAACAGCTCAAAGGTAAAATCGACGACATAGTCATCCAGAACTATATGGACAGCGTCGGCAGGAAAATCGTCACGGTCAGCCACAATCCGAATTTCGACTTCCATTTCACGGCCGTCAACGACAAGTCGATTAACGCCCTTGCGCTGCCCGGGGGGCATATTTTCATTACAAAAGGAATGCTGTTGAAGCTTAAAAGCGAGGCGCAATTAGCCGGCATATTGGCTCACGAGACCGTTCACGTCGTGGCCAGAGACACCGCCAATATGATGAGCAGGGAAATCGGCCTCAATGTCCTGCTTGTCGCGGTTATGTCGCAGACCTCATCGGAGGGCGCTCAAACCGTCGCCGCCCTTGCCGGCCAGATAATTTCGCTTAAATACAGCAGGGACGACGAAAAGACAGCCGACTTAGGCGGGCTGGATTATATGGTTCGTGCCGGCTACAACCCCAACGGTATAGTCGGGACGATGCAGATGCTGGAGAAGGAGGATACAATCAGGCCGGTTGAATTCCTGTCAACCCACCCTTCTCCTGAAAACCGCGTCGATTACATCCGGGCGAGGATTCAATCGCGTTACGCCGATAAAATCGAAGGTTCAAAAATCGGCCAGGACGACTATCAGCGGCTCGTCCTCGACAGGTTGAAAGATTTGCCGGATTCTCCACAGAAACCATAAATATTTTATGCTATTTTAAGGATTCTTGCCGGCTCTTCGGGCATACCGGTTTTGGCGGAAAGATAGGCGGCCTCGATGAAGGCCATAATCTTTAAGTTTTCTGCCGAAGCGCTGATGATTGGATTGTTGGCTGGGTCAAGCACGTGAGAGCCGAAGTTTGCGAGCGTCTTTTTCATTCCGCTTAGCCAGTCATCGACAAATTCTTCCCGGCGCACACTTTGGCCCTGGTTATCCATAACCTCAAAACTTATGTCGTCGAGCTTTATAATGACATTGTGCCCCTGCGCCGTTAATCGCCTCTGCGTTTCTCCGCAAACCGCCTCCGCCGACCGGCCGGCAAGAAGAGCGCCTGAAAGGGTATCGCTGAATTTCATTGTGATAATCGCGCTGTCCTCGGCCAGGTATGCCCGCTGCCGGCTGTCTGTCGCGGTATTGCCCGTTATGCAATAAACCTGCTGCGGCAGGCCGAAGCCGGACAAAACCTGGTCGATTATTTCCCAGCAGTCGTAAAGCAGAACCCCGCCGCCGGCGAGAACCGGGTCGCTTCGCCATTTTTGAGAACCGGGTTCAGGTGCATTTTTTCTTCCCGACATGAGGATGAAGAAAAACTGTTCCGCCGGATTTTCCTGAGTAAAAGCTTTCAGGGCAAGCGCCCCTGGTGAAAATCTTCCCGGGTTTGCGACTATGAATTTGACGCCTTCACCGTCGGCTAATTTGACTAATTCGGCGGCCTCGGCGAAATTCCGCGCAAAAGGGGCGAGCTTCAATACGTGAAACTTCTTTTTTATGGCCGACCTGATGTGCTCGACACACGTATGCAGAGGCGCAGCCACAAGCAGGCAATCGAGCTGGTTTTGCATTATAAGCTGGCGATAGTCGTCGTAAGCGGCGCAATCCCAGAGTTTGCCGAACTGCTGGGCAAGATTCGCGTCGCTATCCGCGACGGCTGTTATATTGAATAAATCCAGCCCCCGCGTCGCCTCAAGCAGGAACCTTCCCGGCTCATCAAGACCCATAACCGCCGTTTTAAGTGGCTTTTCCATCGATTATTGAGTGAAAATGACCAACTTCAACTCTATTTTAGCGTATCAAGCGAATTTCGCGATGTTATTTCAGTTTTCATTAAAAAGACGTTTGTCTCGCTCCTCTCGATACAACTCCATAAGATCTGGAGCTATTCCGCTGTCGGTCGTTAACTTCAAATAATACTTGTTATATAACCTTTCCTGCATCACCAACGTGCTCAGTGAGCAATTATATAAGATAACGTCCTTCGCCTCTTCGTGGTCATACCCATCAAACAATAACCTTTTGAATAGGTAATCAAAAGTGAACCTGTCAAAAACCTCAGGGAACTCTTTGACATAAATTGGCGGAAATTCGTCGTCCATTATTCCAGATACCTGAAACTCAGATTCAGCATGCTTTTCTTGGCTTGCAGGTCTAAACTGAAAATGTTGTTGACTTCCACCCCAAGCGGGGTCAGGTAGAGCCGGTCATATTTACCTCCAGATTTTATCCGTTCCACCAACTCCAATTCTGAGCAGAAATTGTATGTGAAATTCAGCAATTCAAACATTGTCCGCTGCTTATAAGAAACGCCAAAAAGACCGTTCAACAAATCTAACTTCTCTTGTGCGAATTGCTTGACGTTCGGTATCCATTCACCTCCTGTGATCTCAAGAAATCTCAAGAACCAGTAAATGTTTACCTTGTGAACAGTCCAATTTCCGTTGGTAAGCACTTTTAACAATAATCGCTTCTGTTCATTTGTCAGGTCAAGTGTAGGAAGTTGGGCGGGTGAACACCCAAACACATAAGGGTTGAAGTTGGCTATATATTCCGTACCCGTTGCAGTGATTCTGTATGATTGCCCGACGAATTCGACCATTTCGAAATCGGTCGCTAATCGTAAATAACAACAGAAGTTTGTACTTCTAGGCGATGCAAAGTATTTTGCCAGATCGTTTCTCGTAAGAATGTTTTTGTGAAAATCAACAAAGGGTTTCAATATCTTGTTTAGCCATCGCAGAAAACAAATCGTGTAATTTTTAGGCTGTGGTAGGGCTAAGCCGAAACTTAAACTCAATTTTTTAACGGTTTTTGCATATAATTCTCTGACTTCGTCGATGGCATACGTCCGCGTTAGCACATCATTTTGCGCACCGAACTTCTGCACCTCCGCTCTGTTACTATAAGGGATTTCTAATGCGTAAAGAATGCAATACTGAGTCCTGTCTGAGAATCTCACATTCTTGTAATTTTTAACTTGGCTGAAGCAATATTCCAGTTTGGTCTTTGTATCTAAAATAGTTTCCAACTCTACAATCAGTTGGTTCTTTCCGAAATCCTCTACGATGAAATCAATCCGACCAAAGTTGGTCGAAAGCTCATGTCCGACCTTTGATGATATTCTGAAGCCCAAACACTTTCCCAGGAAATCAGTATTATTGAGAAGCGTCCACTGAACGATGCTCTCGTTCATATAGTTTCTTCCACATTCCTTGAGTCGCCTATGATTATTTTATGCTCGGTCATCCTTTGACCAACCTTAAAACCTGTCAACTAATGATTCGATTTTCCTTGTTCGGAATAATGAAATGGTCCGGTACTGGGAACTGCGAACAAAGCAGCAGAGCTTCCTTTGCGACCTGCTCGATGGCCGATTCTTTGTCGATATTGTCCGCCACACTCGCAATAAGCGAGGCGATTTGCCTTGCCTGGTCTTCTTTCATACCGCGCGTGGTTATGGCGGGCGTGCCTAATCGCAGGCCGCTCGGATTGGCAGGCGGCGCGGGGTCGTTGGGCACGGTGTTGTAATTAGCCACGATTCTTGCCCGGTCAAGCGCTTTCGCAAATTTCTTGCCGGGGATGTTTTTATTCCTCAAATCAATGAGTATGAGATGGTTGTCGGTTCCGCCCGAAACGAGGTTGAAGCCGCATTCGAGAAGTTTCTCAGCCATTGCCTTTGAGTTTTTGACAATCTGCCTTGCATACTCGCCAAACTCAGGCGTGTCGGCCTCTGCCAGCGCAACCGCGATAGCGGTAACCGTGTGCATATGGGGGCCACCCTGCAGGCCGGGGAAGACGGATTTATCGACCTTTTCAGCATACTCGGCTTTGCAAAGAAGCATACCGCCGCGTGGGCCTCGCAGGGTCTTGTGCGTGGTTGTCGAGACGATGTCGGCGTATGGGACGGGGCTTTTGTGGATACCCGCGACCACAAGGCCGGAAATATGGGCAATATCGCTGACGTGGTATGCGCCCACCTCTTTTGCAATTTGGCCAAATATATCGAAGTCGATTTCCCGCGGATAGGCGGTGCAGCCGGAAATTATGATTGTAGGCCTGTTTTTCTTCGCCAGGTCTCTAATCTGGTCATAGTCGAACCTGCCGGTAGAAGGGCTGACGCCATACTGCATTGACTTGAAGATTTTGCCTGTAACGCTGACCTTCCAGCCGTGAGTGAGATGGCCGCCGTGGGGCAGCGCCAGTCCCATAATCGTATCGCCGGGCTGGGCAAGCGCTAAATATGCCGCAAGATTCGCCACCGACCCGGAATAGGGCTGGACGTTGGCGTGCTCGGCCTTAAATACCTTCCTGGCCCGCTGCTGGGCAACCACCTCGATAAGGTCCGTAACCTGCTGGCCTTCGTAGTATCTCTTTCCCGGGTATCCCTCGGAATACTTATTTGTCAGGCAGCTTCCGCTTGCCTGCATAACTGCCCTGGAAACGTAATTTTCTGAGGGTATCAGCCGGACGCAGGCGCTTTGGCGGGCGCCTTCCTGCCGAACCAGCTCGTATATTTGCGGGTCGTATTGTTCGAGCGCCGTAAGCATATCGTTTTCTCCATATATATGTTTAGAATACCCGGCTTTATAGCAATGTCGGGGTCTTAATACAAGTAATTATTTGTTGACATATTTCAGCCGAAGATTACGATAATCGGTCAGGACCCTTCTAAAAATGATTTTTTAGGAAAATCAGTGCAGCAGGACAACGAAAAAAACGCGAAGGCAAAGCTGTTTTTTGAGAGTGCCGCCGAAGCGGGCGTCAGCCAAAACTACGATTACGCGATTGATATGTATATCGAAGGGCTTCGTCTTGCGCCTGATAATCTGCAGGATGGTCACCTGCCCCTTCGGGAGCTGGCCTTGTCCCGCCAGGTAAAAGGCGGAAAGAAACCCTCGATGCTCGAACGGATGAAACACCTTCGAGGCAAGACCCCGCTCGACCAGATGCTCAACGCCGAGTATCTTTTGGCCAAAGACCCCGACAACCTGTCTTACGCCGAGACAATGCTCAAGGGTGCGCTGGCCTGCGACTGCAAACAGACCGTAAAATGGATAGCCGACCTTTTATTCGCCGCAAATAACGAGTCAGCATCACCCTCGCTGCACAGATATTTGCTGCTTAAGGACTCATACGCAGCCATTAAACTGTGGGACAGGGCTGTGGCCGCGTGCAAATACGCCGCGAAATTGCGCCCCGATGACGATGAAATCGCGGGCGAAGTGCAGCGATTAAGCGCGGAAATGACCGTCTCAAGGGGCAAATACGACCAGGAGGGCGACTTCCGCAAATCAATCAAAAACCGCGAAGCGCAGGAACGAGCACAGGCACAACAATCAGTTGTCAAAACCGAGGACTTTCGCCTTTCAGCGGTCGATGCCGCCAGGCGCGCCTATTATGAATCACCTCATTCTTCGCTGAATATCTTCGGCCTGGCCTCGGCGCTGGCGGACCTGCGAACCGACGAGGCGGAGCACGAGGCGATAAACCTGCTCGAAGACGCCTACAGAAAAAGACAGGATTTCAGCTTTAAGGAACGGGCGGGACTGATTCGCATCGGGCAGCTCAAACGAAAAATCAGGGACATGGAAGACGCACTTGCGGCAAACCACGAGGATAGTATCGCCAAATCGCAGCATTCGGGCCTGATGAGCCAGCTTAATAAAACGGAGATGGAGCATTATATGCTTTGCGTAAAAAATTACCCAACCGACCTCAAGGCCAAATACGAATACGGCCTGCGCCTTCTGCGAAACAAGAGATACGACGAGGCAATCCCGCTTTTCCAGGAGGCGCAAAGAGACCCGAGGCACAAAATAACGGCTATGGACAAAATCGGGCTGTGCTTTTTTATGAAGGGCTGGTTCGCCGACGCCGTTGATATTTTCACACAGGCAATCGAAGCGCACGAAATAAAAGATGACGACACGGCGAAGGAATTACGGTATAATCTTGCACGCTCTTTCGAAGAGCAGGGCCAAAGGCCAAAGGCCCTCGAGATTTATCGTAAAATCGCCCAGGCGGATTTTGGCTTCAAGGACGTCTCGCAGCGGGTTGACCGCCTGAGAAAAGAAGTAAGATAATAATCACAGTCGTGATTAAAAAGCAGATTATTGTTAATAACTAACGATTTAGGAGATTGAAGTGGCGCATTCGTTGTCGGCAAAAAAGAGAATTCGGCAAAACGTTAAAAGAAGAATGATTAACCGTGCCCGCAAGAGCAAGGTCAAAAAACAGATAAAGCGCTTCGAGGCGGCGCTCGCCGGCGGCGACGTTGCGGCGGCGACGGAGCAGTTCCGACTTACGTCAAAGCAGTTGGATATGGTATCGAGCACCAGCACGATGCACAAAAGGACCGCCGCGCGCAAAAAATCACGCCTTGCCAAACGGCTCAACGCCCTGAAAGCAAAGGCGTAACTTGCGCCCCGTGACCAGCGTGAATCGAGTCACGAGCGACGAGTCACGAGCGACGAGTTATGCGAGAACACTATAAGAACAAGATTCTCAAGCTGCTCAGGCACGCCGACTATGAGCCGGCCAAGGTAGGCCAGCTCGCAAGGCAATTAGGCGTCGAGACCAGGGATTACGAGGAGTTTAAGCGCGCCTTTGACGAATTGCAGCACGCCGGGCACGTCGTCCTGGGCGAAGGAAGTTCCGTGGGCTTGCCTGGCCTCAGCGGCCGAATCGTCGGGACCTTCAGGGCAAATCCTCGAGGTTTCGGATTTGTCACTCCCTTGGAGAAAAACGCCCGCGTCGATTTATTCATCCCGCCGGGCGAAACCTTCGAAGCAATGACCGGCGACGTAGTGGCCGCGAAGGTCGTCGAAAAGTCAATGCGAGGGACACAAGCCAGATACAGCGGCCGGGTAATCGAAATCCTCGAACGCGGGCACAACCGGCTCGTAGGGACGCTGCTTAAAAAGCCCGAGGGCTGGCTCGTCCAGCCGGACGGAACCGGCTTTGTAGAACCGATAACCGTAGAGGACGTGTCCGCAAAGAACGCCGGGGAAAAAGACAAGGTCGTCGTCGAAATCCTTTCATACCCGTCTCAGGCCTACTTTGCCCGCGGCGTAATAATCGAGGTATTAGGCAGGGCCGGCGGATATGAAAGTGAAATCGCATCGATAATACGCCAGTATCATTTGCCCGATGAGTTCAATGACTCCTGCATTTACCAGGCGCACAAAGCCGCGACCGGGTTTAATCCTGAGAATATCGAAGGCAGAGACGATATAACGGGGAAAATCATCGTTACCATAGACCCGCCCGATGCAAAGGATTTTGACGACGCCATTAGTTTGGAAAAAGACGCGCAGGGCAACTGGCTGTTAGGCGTTCACATCGCCGACGTAAGCTGCTTTGTCCCGCCGGATAGCCCCCTCGATAAAGAGGCGAGGGAACGCGGTAATTCCGTATATCTGCCGGGCAAGGTCTTGCCTATGCTGCCTGAGATGCTAAGCAACGGTGTGTGCAGCTTGCAGCCGGACCAGCCGCGGTTTGTTAAAAGCGCTTATATAACATACGACAGCGAGGGCAACGTTCTGGGTCGCCGATATGGCAATGGCCTCATACGTTCGACACAGCGATTGACGTATCAGCAGGTTGACAGGTTCCTCAAAGGACACACAAAGGATATAAAGCCCGAGGTAATGCCGCTGTTGAGGGATATGGAGACGCTGGCCCGCATAATCGAGAAAAGGCGGGACGGGGCGGGTATGCTTCACCTGGATTTGCCTGAGATTGATATAATTCTCGACGACGCCGGCCGGGTCGCCGATGCGCAGCCCGCCGATACCAGTTACCCGCATACTATAATCGAGATGTTTATGGTCGAGGCCAACGAGGCCGTCGCGACGATTCTCGACCGCATAAACGTCTCGTTTATGCGGCGGATTCATCCTGAGCCGGATGCGCTGACTATGCAGAAACTATCCGAGCTTGTCCGTGCGCTTGGCCTTCATTTACCCAGGCAGCCCGACAGGTTCGCTTTGCAGCAGCTTCTTAAGGCCGTCAAAAACTCCGACGGCTCGCTGGCTATAAATCTCGTCGTCCTGCGAAGCTTGGAACGGGCGCGATATTCGCCGCTCAATGTCGGCCATTACGCCCTTGCCTCGGACCTGTACTGCCATTTCACAAGCCCGATTCGCAGATACGCCGATTTGCTCGTTCACCGCGCGCTGGATTGTTACTTACAGGGTAATTTCAAGTCCCCCGACGAGGGCTGGATTCTCGACAAGCAGGAATTAGTCGAAATCGGTGAGCATATCACCTTCACGGAGGAACGCGCCGATGACGCCGAAAACGAGCTGAAGACGGTTTTGATTCTGCAAATGCTCGCAGACAAGGTCGGCGAGGAGCTGGATTGCGTAGTAACGGGTTTGACGAATTTCGGCGTGTTTGTTCAGTCGCGTAAGTTCGGCGTCGAGGGTCTTGTTCAGCTTACGGATTTAGGCCCTGACCAGTGGCGATACGACGCTCGTGCCGGCTGTGTCATCGGCAGACACTCAGGCCGGCTCGTCTGCCTGGGTCAGCCGATGAAAGTCCGCATAACCTCGGTCAATGTCTCCGCCAGGCAGCTTAACGTCGCCCCGCTTGTCCCTGTCCTCGGCATAAGCGAAACTGCTAAGAAGCGTAAGCAGCCCAAACGTTTCGAGAAGTTCGCCAAACGCCAAAAACACAAAAAAGGCAAAAGAAAAAGATAGTAACCGTCGTTCAGCGATAGGCGTCAGGCGCGCCTTTTGACTCATTCGTTGTTGAAAAATCCGCGCAGTTTGTGTAATTTGTGTTCACTATTATGTTCAAAAACATATCCGTAATCGGCGATGGCGCAATGGCTACCGTCCTGGCAATGCTGCTGGCGGAAAAGAATATCCCCGTCCGTATCTGGGGCTATGACGCACGGCAACTGCGCGAAACGCAAAAGAGCCGTGAGAATAAAAAATTCTTCCCCGGCTACAAGCTCACCCGTTCAATCGCCTTCGAACCCGACGATAAACTAATTTTTGCCGGCGCAGACCTCATTATATCTGCCGTGCCCTGCCAGTTCATCCGAAGCGTCTGGATCCGGCTCAGGAATCATACGCCCGAAGGCGTCCCAATTTGCTCCGTCGCAAAAGGTATCGAAAACAAGACCCTTCAGCGCCCCACGCAAATCATCGCCGACGTCCTCGGCGACCTCGTTCGTCGAAAGCTAGCCGCCTTGTCAGGCCCTACTATCGCCGACGAGCTTGCCCGAAAGCTCCCAGCCACCGCCTGCGCCGCCTCAGCCGACGAAAAATTAGCGCAGGACATCCAGCAGACCTTCAGCGCCCCCTGGTTTCGCATTTATACCAATACCGATGTCGTCGGCGTTGAGCTGGCCGGCGCCATGAAAAATATCATCGCAATCGCCGCCGGCATCATCGACGGTATCGGCGCAGGCGATAACGCCAAGGCAGCGCTGCTTTGCAGGGGGCTTGCGGAAATCAGTCGATTGGGTCTTGCGATGGGGGCAAAACCGCAGACCTTCGCAGGCCTTACCGGCCTCGGCGACCTCGTTACAACCTGCGTATCCCCCAAAGGCCGAAACCGCTCTTTCGGCCAGCGCGTCGGCCAGGGCCAGTCCCCAACGACCGCCGAATCAGCCACCGTCTCGGTTATCGAGGGTATCGCAACCTGCCGTTCCGTCGTCGAGGGTTTGCTCCCGAAATACAAGGTTGAAATGCCCATTACACAGGCCGTTTACGATTGTCTTTTCAAAGCCAAACCCGTCGAAGCAGCTATTACCGATTTAATGACCCGTCGTCTTAAATCGGAATAAACATATTCTTCGTTTTGCTTTCCCCATTCTGTCTGCGAAGACCTCGGCGTAATCCCGATGCTGCTTATCGGGATGAAGACGGGTCCAGGCCGCCATAACCGACCTTATGACCCGACGATTAAAATCAGAACTTTAAAATTACTACTTTTTCCTTGTCGTTTAGCTTTTATGTTTCGCCCCGCCACGCCGCAGGCGTAACGGGGTTTCCTGTGTGAGGAACGCTCAACTTTTTTCCGCCGTAGGCGGTTTGCAGGCGCGAGCTTCGCTTTATGTTTCGCCCCGCCTGTCTTGGCAATCCGTTGGCCGGGAAAGCCGTTTTTGTCTCTTGACAGCAGTTCATTTATAGCCATCAATCAAAATTCATAAATGATTTCGTTTGTTTGTGTCCTCGTGGTAAAATCCGTAAATGCAGAATGGAATCGAATTAAAACCGAATCAGACCATTCTTTTTATCGGCGACAGCATTACCGATGCCGAGAGGAATTCCCGCGCCTACAAGCCCTTCGGTCTCGGCTACATTCATTTCGTCGCAAATTTTCTATTGGCAAAGTTTCCGGCTTACAACCTGAACATTATTAATAGAGGTATCTCAGGCAACACCGTCCGTGACCTCAAAAACCGCTGGCAAAGGGACTGTCTTAATCATAAACCTGATATTCTCAGCATCCTCATCGGCGTTAACGATGTCTGGCGGCAGTTCTTCGACCGCCCCGCCCTCAACCGCGCCGTCTTCATAGACGAATTCGAAACCACATACAGGCAGCTTCTTACCGAGGTCAGACAAAACTATTACAGCCGCCTCATAATCTGTGAGCCGTTTATGTTCTGCGATAATTCCAATGACCCCGTTTTTGCCCAGCTTCGCCGGTTCATCGAGGTGGTTCACAAAATCGCCGCCGACTTCAATGCCCTTTTAGTTCCTTTTCAGAAACTGCTCGATGAGCAGATAAAGACCGTTCCTCCTCCAAAATGGTCTCTCGATATGGTTCACCCTGAGGTCTGGGCCCGCGCCTGGCTCGCCCAGCAGTGGTTAACTGCTACGGGGATTTAGCGAAAGGGGCTTATTCGAACAAAGGTTTCTTTTCTAATAGTTTAGTAATTTTTCGTTTTACCATTTGGGCAAGTTTTACTGCCTGCTTTGCCTCTGAGAGTCCAATCGCCTCGTATGGGCCTGGATAACGAAGAACTGTTGCGTATTCAGTCAGCCGCCTTTCCTCCTCAACCGAAAGGCCAAGTCGTATGTCTTTTGGCATAAACGAAATCAGCGATTCGGTATCGTGTGTCTTGGGAAATGGTTTTTCCAAAGCGACAAGAAAGGCCTTGAGATATTTTTCCACGCATTGTTGAGCGTGAAAGCACACGGTATCAGTGGGACATTCTTTGCCTAATTTCAAAGTATGGACAGCATTTTTAAGGTCGTTGTCCGCTTTGGCTGTCCACTCGCGGACGACGACAAAGATTTTATCGTCAGGCACTTTTTGCATAAAGCACTTGTCCCTCTCGCACGGCAGGACATTCGATAGTCCCGATTATGTCCTTTCGCCATTCGAACTCCTCAGGCGTTACAACAATCACGTCTTTAGGTATCTCGATATCATGCAGTGCAACCCCGATTTCCACTGCCTTTTTATGCAGGGAACCCCTGACCGGCATTACAATCAGCAGGTCAACGTCGCTGTCGGGGCCGGCCGTGCCTTTGGCGTATGAGCCGAAAAGAATAATCTTTACCGGCTTGAACCGCCTGACAATCCGCTTCACCATCGCATCGATTTTTTGCTCGATTTGTCGCTTCCGCAATCGTTCCATTGCCAACCTCTTATCTCAAATATATTTTTCACTTGCTTGGCTTCAAGGATATAATGGCACTGCGATTTTTTCAAGTAAAAACAATGGCAAAAACCAACAGAAGGGTAACGAAAGGAGATTATCAATGAGCATTGAGGAACGACTGGAAAAACTTGAAAAAGGGCTGGTCCGTGCAAGGAGATATAATCGACTGTTGCTGGCTGTTGTAATAATGATTTTAAGTTTGCTGGCAATAGCAGCAACGTCAGACATAGCCACCCGTGAAAAAATCGTTGAGGCCAACCGGTTCAATCTCGTGGACGCGAATAGTAAGACCCGCGCCTCTCTATCAGTAGTCGCGGATGGCACAAATCTGACCCTATTCGACGAGAATGGAGAAGTCCGTGCTGGCATAGGTGTGTCTAAGGATAGAACGGGGCTGTCTTTGTCTAATCAGAACGGAAAGACTGTCGCCTTTCTGGGTGTGTCAAAAGACGGGTTGTCGCTGTTAAAAATGACTGATGAGAACGGGAAAGCCGTCTCCACTCTGGGTGTGACAAAGGACGGACCGGTGTTGGTTTTGTCTGACGAGAACGGCAAGCTACGCACCATTTTGGGTGCGTCAAAGGATGGGACGGAGCTTTCTCTGTCTGATGGAAACGGAAATCCCCGCGCCTGTCTGAATGTATCAAAAGACGGTTCGTCGCTGTTAAAATTGACTGATGAGAACGGAAAGCTCCGCGCCATTCTTGGTAATTCAAAGAATGAGCCATCGCTGTTCCTGTACGACGAGAATAGTGATCCCCGCGTCGGTCTTGCTTTGTTAGAGGACGGGCCGGGGTTAGTCTTGTCTGACGAGAACGGCAAACCCCGCACTCATCTGGGCGTAGGTAAGGGCGGTCCGGTATTACAGTTGTCCGACGAGAACGGAAAGACTGTTGTCATGCTTAATTCGTCAAGGGTTATGAGGGGTCTATCTTTGCGTGATGAGCACGGAAATACCCGTGCTATCTTGAGTGTGTCAAAGGACATGCCGTCGCTGTTAATGAGCGACGCGAATAAAAATCACCGTGTTTCTTTGAAAGTGTCAAAAGAAGAGCCTTCGCTCACCATATACGACGCGAATGGCAAGGGCGATATCCTATGGAAGGCTCCATGATAAGGGCCTTATACTTTGTTTTGCTGGTATTATTGCAGAATAATTATGACAATATGGCAAAAAGAAAAAAAGGTGAGTTTATTAGGATTTTCGGAACGTCATCCTAAATACATGATCTCATTTCCAAGATATTCCATTTTCTGGAATATCTTTTCTTTTGCCTCATGTAAAGAATAGATCATTAGTTTCCTTTATTCGTGAAAAAAATCCGTGAAATCTGTGTAATCTGTTGCTGCTTCAAAAAATTTTTCTCTCATAGTTACCGCTGCCACAAAGAGATACGAAACGTGAAAAAAAATTTCATCAAAATTTCGAAATTTCCCTCTTTACACCTTCTCAAACCTGCGTTAATCTGCCGATACAGTTTTTGCGTAGAAAACTCAATATGTTGATAAATGATGTTGGGCATTACTATATATAGTGTATTTAAGGTTTTCCCCGCTTTAAGCGGATTTTAAGCACGGAGGCGCTATTATGGCAGAGAGATTCAGTCCTGATAATCCCTTCAAAACAACCAAAACCAGCCAGCCAATGGATGGGGCAGTTGTGCCCTATGGCGAGCAGGGGCGAACCATTGATTCAACTACAAATCGTGGTATGAAGATGGAGCATTTTTTCTCCACGCCGGGCGTTCACCCGTTCGACGAGCTTAAATGGGAGAAACGCTCCGCCAAAATCACTAACGACGCCGGCGAGGCCGTCTTTGAGCAGCATAATATCGAAGTCCCGGCCGGCTGGAGCCAGTTGGCGACCAAAGTCGTCGCAAGTAAATATTTCTACGGCGACCTCGAAACAGGCCAGCGTGAAAACTCCGTCAAACAACTCGTCCACCGCGTCTGCCGAACCATAGCCGACCGGGGCAGGCGCGACGGCTACTTCGCCACCGACGCCGACACTGAAATCTTCTATAACGAGCTTACCTGGCTTTGCGTAAACCAGGCAGGCGCATTCAATTCACCCGTCTGGTTCAACGTCGGGCTTTACGACGTTTACGGAATAGCAGGTAGCCGTCACAATTACCGCTGGGATGCTAAGAAAAACGAAGTCGTCCCCTGCGACAACTCCTACGAATACCCTCAGGCCTCCGCCTGCTTCATCCAGTCCGTAAAGGACTCGATGGAAGACATAATGCGCTTAGCCACAAGCGAGGCGATGCTCTTCAAGCACGGCTCAGGCACAGGCACTGACCTCTCAACCCTTCGCAGCAGCAAGGAAAAGCTCTCAGGCGGCGGCAAACCCTCAGGCCCGCTTAGTTTTATGCGCGTTTACGACCAGATTGCGGCGGTGATTAAATCGGGCGGCAAGACCCGCCGGGCCGCGAAAATGCAATCATTAAAGGTAACGCACCCCGATATCAAGGAATTTATAACCTGTAAGGCCGAGGAAGAAAAAAAGGCCTGTGCCCTTATTGAAGCCGGCTACTCAGGCGAACACAACGCCGAGGCATACGGCAGCGTTATGTTCCAGAACTCCAATTTCTCCGTCCGCGTTACAGACGAATTTATGGAGGCCGTCGAAAAAGACGCCAAATGGTCAACCTATGCCGTAACCAGCGGCCAGAAAATCGGCGAGCATAAGGCCCGCGAGCTTATGCAGCTTATAGCCGAGGGCACGCGTCTCTGCGGCGACCCCGGCATTCAATATGACAGCACCATAAACCGCTGGCATACCTGCCCCAATTCAGGCCGAATCAACGCCTCTAACCCCTGCTCCGAGTATATGTTCATCGACGATTCCGCCTGCAACCTCGCCTCCCTCAACCTTATGAAGTTCCGAAAGGAAGACGGCACATTTGACGTAGTATCCTTCAAAAAGGCCGTCCGCATTTTCATAATCGCACAGGAAATCCTCGTCGATAACGGCTCATACCCCGATAAATCAATCACCATCAACAGCTACCTGTTCAGGCCGCTGGGCCTGGGCTACGCAAACCTCGGCTCGCTGATTATGTCGCTGGCCTTACCCTACGATTCAGACAACGCACGGGCGCTTGCAGCCGCGATTAGCGCGATTCTCACCGGCACCGGCTACGCCGTAAGCGCTGAAATTGCCTCGATTAAGGGCGCCTTTGCCGAATTTAACAAAAACGCCGAGCCGATGCTGAAAGTCATCAATTTACACCGCCAGCACGCCTGCAACATCTCCGAACCCCAGTGCCCGGATTACCTGCGTCACGCCGCCAAAGACGCCTGGGACGAGGCCTTCGACGCCGGCTCCAAAACCGGCTTCCGTAACGCACAGGTAACGGTCCTGGCCCCCACCGGCACAATCGGCTTTTTGATGGATTGCGCAACGACGGGGATTGAGCCGGATATCGCACTGGTGAAATACAAGCTGTTGGCCGGCGGCGGTATGCTGAAACTCGTCAATAATACCGTCGGTATGGCGCTCGAACGGCTGGGCTATCCCGCCGACGAAATCAAGGCAATTACCGATTACGTCGATGAGCACGAGAATATCGAGGGGGCTGAAAAGCTCAATCCCGAGCATTTGCCCGTCTTCGATTGTGCCTTCAAGCCCCGTAACGGCAAACGTTATATTCACTATCTTGCCCATATCAAAATGATGGCGGCGGTCCAGCCGTTTATTTCAGGGGCGATTAGCAAGACCATAAATATGCCAAAAGAGGCCGCAACCGAGGAAATCGCCTCTGCCTATACGCAGGGCTGGAAGCTCGGCCTTAAAGCCGTCGCCATATACCGCGACGGCTCAAAAATGCTCCAGCCGGTATCAACGAAAAAACATAAGGAAGCAGGTGCAAAAGCAGAAATTGCCCAAGTTGCCAAGCCGTTCAGGCGCCGGCTTCCCGATACACGCCACAGTATTACGCATAAATTTTCAGTAGCTGGTCATGAGGGCTACCTGACGGTGGGGCTATATGAAGACGGACAGCCCGGTGAGGTGTTTATCACTATGGCCAAGGAGGGCAGCACCGTCGGGGGCCTTATGGATGTAATCGGCACGTGCACTTCAATGGCTTTGCAGTATGGCGTGCCGTTAATAACCTTAGTCGATAAGTTCCGCCACGCCCGTTTCGAGCCGGCGGGAATGACCTCGAACAGGGATATTCCGTTTGCCAAGAGCTTGATTGACTATATCTTCTGCTGGCTGGGCTGCCGGTTCATCACCGGCTACGCCGAAACCAACACCCCCAACAGGACGGCCGTTCCCGCCGAGAACAAAAACATAACAACGGCCAGAGAGGTGGTCGAAAAGACACGGGATTTGGCGCAGAAAATCGCCCAGGCAAAGGCAACCCAAGACGCAAGACCAAGGACGCAAGACCTAAGACCCAAGACACCCCCGACTACGACAATCGAGGGCAGGCAAGACACCCCCGCCTACGACGTGCGGGGGCAGGCCCTTCGACATGCTCAGGGCGGGCAAGAAAACAATGAAGATGACGAAAAGCATGGTGAGATTCGCATAGTTGATATATCGGCCAGACCGATGAACAGATTGTCGGTTTTCGCCGGCGACCGGGCGGAAACGATTGTTTCGGCTGTTGTTCCCGATAAGGTCGACGGATTCGATAAACTCACTGCAAGTGGGCAGTTACATTTTGACGCCGTCGTTATGCAGCAGTTTAACGCGCAGTTCGAGCATTTCCAGGACGACGCCCCGGCCTGCGACATCTGCGGAGCCATCACCGTCCGAAACGGCACCTGTTACAAGTGCTACAACTGCGGCAATTCGATGGGCTGTTCCTGACGATTTATTATTTTCTATTTTCTATTTATGATTTTTTCGTAACCACGGGGGGATGAAGAAAAAATGTAGCCGAATCGACTGAAAAATGCTGGTTTGTGCCGGTTTTTGGAGGAATTTTCGTGTTTTTTACGCAAAATGCGATGTTTTTGTTAGTTTTCTTTACTTTTTTGAAAGGTAAGGCAAGACCACCCTCATTTTTAAGCTAAAAACACAGATGGACACAGATGGACACAGATGGACAAGGTTATGGTAAGTCGGGAAATACTCGTTATTACGCTAAAAACGCAACTTAGCATTAGTTTATCATAGTAATAGTATCGCATAGTAGCGCATACTTGCACATAGTAGCATTTTTAAGCTAAAAACGCTGCTTCGAAAAAGAACGACAAGGACGACAAGTTTGAGATGTTCGCAGCTTGTGATTCGTGACTCGTGGCTCGAAAAATATAGGGCGGGGTTAACCCCGCTGAGGCGATTGAAATTTTGTTTTTGGCGGAAAGGAGTCTGCCGAAGGCAGGAAAATTTGTGGATTATAAGAATGACTAAAACAATATAAAGTTTGGAGGGTCTTTAAATGTCCAATGTAGAATGGATCCGAAAACAATATTTATGGGCATGGATTTTTAATGTTGGTAGGGGAAATTGTGCGTTTGTAATAACTCCTTCACGAGACGGCGTTTTAATTGATTGTGGCGGAGATGAAAATATAATCGCATCCATTAAAAAACGACTTCTTCCCTTTTGTCGCGAACATAAGTGGGGCCAGGACAAGGTAACAAGAATTGGTCAAATAATCGTAAGTCATCCCCATATAGACCACTTTGGTCAAATAAAAGAGGCAAAAAAATTATATCCTTATCTTTGGACATGTCCGCATGATAAAGTTCCAAAACCTCTTGATGTTGATGAGCGGATTAATTGGGAATTGATTAAAAATCCTGAAGGGTCAGAGGAGATAATTGAAGAATACCGAAATGCATACGAAGGACGTAATTTGCCTTTACAGGTATTTAGACCTACAAATGTAGTTCCATATTTCAGCTATGGCATATTTTACATCCGTCCGCCTGATTGTGAACCAATAGAAAGCCAGATTGGGAGTGAAAAGGAAGGTTTGCCAGAACGAGATTATGGAAACAATATTAGTGTGATGGTTTATTTCATGTTTAGTAAAAGTTCTATTTTTTTCCCCGGGGATATGATGTGTTCAGGAATGAAAAGGGCAATAGAAACTGGTTGTGAAAATCGTCTCGTAGGAGAAGGAATACCTTTTCAATTTGCTACACAATCAGCAAGGGCGGACACATTAAGGAATTGGATCAACACAGGATGCTCGGTTTTGGTTGCGCCTCACCATGGGCTTGTAAGTGGATATTCGAATGAGTTTTTTTCAAGCTTACCTGTTGCTGACCCAAGAGTTGATTTTGTTGTTATTTCAGAAAAAGCAGAGCCGCGGAAAGACGAGGGTAAGGTTCATAATAACTATCAGAATAGCGAGAAAGTCAAAGGTTTACAAGTAATCGGACAGAATGGGAGTAAGAAGATGAGATTATCAGTTACAACTCGAACTGACGGGCATTGCTTGGTTGGATTTAGAGGAAATAACGAAGTGTCTGTTGTTACCTCACAAGATTTGGAATGGATTTTAACAAAAGGACCTTGCCAACTATTTACATAGTAAATTTATGAAAGGTATAAAAATGGAAATCAAGACAACGTTTTATGATATAGTAGGATATCTTGTCCCAGGTATAGTCTTATTGGCTGTGTTGTTTGTGGGATATAACAACAGCATGCAATGCCAACAACCATTTTTGGAACTGAAGGATTTGATTCTGAATATGTCATATAAAGAAGCAATTGTTCTTGGAGTACTTTCTTATTTAATTGGACATTTTATTTCTTCGATAAGCTATCCTGTTATTGAATGGCTACTTCTTAAAATTCCTTGCTTCAAGAGGTTTTATAGAAGTGAAAAGATTGTAGGTTCAAATATGTATAAAGCTTTTTCTGAAAAGTTTAAAAAGACGTTTGGTTATGAGCCTCAAGCAGGAGATTTCGCTACTTGTATATGTTATGTGGAATCGAAACAGCCTGCAGTTTATTCAACAACTCTGATATTTAAATCTTTTTATGGAATGGCCAGAAATTTAACACTTATCTTATGGTGTTATTCATTATGGGAACTGATAAACTGGAAGATGCTAAAGAATCATCAGTCTATTGGCTATTTTGTTGTTTCATTGGTTGTCAGTTTTATTATTTTTTATCATTATCTTCGTTTTTTAAGATATTTTAAACAGAATGTTCTTAATGGATTCATACTGCCATTAAATTAAAATAGGAGGGAAATAGATTGACAGCAGAATTTTACCTATTTGATGTTGGTGTGGGACAGGCAGCGGCCCTTAAACTACCAAACGGCAAATGGTGCATGTTTGATTTAGGAAAATCGAACACATTTTCACCTGTGAATTGGATTGTTGGTCGAAATAGATCATATTCTATACTTAGTTCTGTTTTATCAGGTAATAACACGCCTTATCCTTTTCGTTTCTTCAAAACTACAATAAGTCATTATCATGGGGATCACTTGGGTGATGCTGTGGCATTATTTCAGACGGGCTCTGAGTACTTAAAATTCGTAGAATATGACCAGCTTTATTTAAATGATTGTTACGAAACGTGCTTTTACGAGTCAAAAGAGATAATTACTACTGTAGTAAATCATATAAGCCGGATATACGGGACAACTCCAGCATATGCAGATTATGGACAAGTAACGATTGGCGAGTTATGTTTGCCTGTAACTGTAGCTCGTGGAATTGGAGGAGATGCCAATAGCCGTGTTAATAATGCAAGCATAGTTACTCGGATTGACGTTTATGGTAATTCGATTCTTATCTGTGGCGATGTCGAGAAAGAAGCATGGGAAGCAGTTATTGCAGATAGGGGAAATTATGGAAATATATGGAGACCATTTTTGAGTAATATTGATATTTTGGTTGCTCCGCATCATGGCCACAAATCAGGATATTCTATCGACCTTTTGAATCTTGCAAAACCTGCTATTGTTTTAGTTTCTGTTCAATCCAGAGATACGAAAGTAGATACAAGATATTCTCAAGAGCCTATCCGAAGTATAACAATAGGTGGAGAATCTTGTAGCTATATTTCAACACGAGATAAGGGACATATAAAAATATCTATACGGCCACCTACATCGATTTTAGGTAAAGGGGATCAGTATTGGAGTTTTGGAGATAGCGCGTTGCCTTAATACGCTGAAGAAAATGTTGACAGCTACCGTTTTTATTATATGAAGAAGTGGCTTTTGATAATTGTTCTGCTTATTGCGTCGGCTGAGGCGCTGGCAAATCGTGACCACTTTTTTGTTTCAATGTTCAGTAGATGAGCGTAAAATCTTGAGGTCACAAATTGTGACCACAAGAGAGGCGTATGAAGGGTAAATCAAAAACGTCGATAGGGAGAACTTCGTTAGTGCCGGTCGAACGGATTCAAAAGAGTATTTTCCTGATACGCGGCCATAAGGTTATGTTAGACAACGACTTAGCTGGACTTTACGGCGTGGAAACGAAGGTCCTGAACCAGGCAGTAAAACGTAATATAGGGCGTTTTCCTGCTGATTTTATGTTTCAGCTTACCGCAGAGGAGAAGAAAGAGGTGGTCACAAATTGTGACCACCTCGCGAAACTGAAATTTTCACCTGTGCTGCCTTATGCCTTTACCGAGCAGGGAGTGGCGATGCTTTCGAGCGTCCTGCGGAGCAGGCGGGCGATAGAAATCAATATCGCGATTATGCGGGTATTCGTCCGGTTGCGGGAGATTCTGGCAGATAACGCGGCGCTGAGAAAGAAACTTGAAGAACATGACGCACAAATCAAGTATATCTTTAATCTCATAGGGCAAATGATGCAGGAGCCGGAAAAGCCCAAAAAACGGATCGGATTTCTGACAGAGCTGGAAGGACATCACAGAAGGAAATAAAACGGGTTAATCTGCTTTAAAATAATAGATACTCGATACTGGATACTTGATGCTTGATAGTTTATTCCGCATGGGCTAAAGCCCATCCTACGGAATCAGGAAAGCGTTATGAAGAAGTGGCTTTTGATAATTGTTTTGCTTATTGCGTCGGGGGAGGCGATGGCAAATCCTGTGAATTTCGACCCGAACGGCTGGATTGGATGGGTAATGGTTCTGGGGTCAACGCTGGGATTAGAGGCGATAGTAACAGCCGTCATACTGCTGTTTTGTAATATGGAACTGTGGCCTACGTTTGCGGCTGTTTTCTTGGCAAATATTTTTATTTTTTTCGCGATATTCCGGCCTGTTGTTTTGGCGGTCAATAATCTGTTAGTCGCTGAGGCGGTTATAGTGGCCATAGACGCGGCTTTTATTAAGATAATAAGTATGATTGATATCTTTCAAGGCGAGGGATTCAATGGCCTGAAATGGCGAACCGCGTTTATTTGCGCAGCCATTGGAAATGTCCTGTCATATTTTATGGGAAACGTGATTACAAAGGGATGAAATTCAAAGTAAAAAGCAAAAAGCAAAAAGTAAAAACGCGGAATAGTTAAGAGGAGACAGAATAGAGAATTGAGAATTAAGAATTTAGAAATAAAAGTGAATCCTTCGACGCGGCAAATGCCTTGCTCAGGACCATCGCTGTGCTACGGGAAGACGGAGGACGGAAGACGGAGGACGGAAGACGGTCCCCGACAGAAAAGCAAAGAAGCTCACCCTCGGGATCTCCGCTACGCTACGAGAAGACAGAATACAGAACATAGAATGCAGAATATCGAACAAAAGGAAAATAATCGGCCGATGGCGGCGGCAAGGCCGAGAGAGTAGAGATTTGAGCAGTTGAACAATTTTGGTATCGCTGCAGCACCGGATAACGGCAGAGGACTGTTTTGTGCGGGGCTGGCGGTAAAGCGTCGGCCCTTTAAGTTTGCACGTTCTATTAGAGCCTGTCCGATGAGACAGGCTCAAAATAGCATAAAAAAGCAATAAACTGGCCGAAAACCTTCATTAGAAACGTTATTTAAAGGAG
>JAFGDN010000009.1 GCA_016932095.1 Sedimentisphaerales bacterium | reverse complement strand
TTCATCGCACTCAGAAATTCCAGTGCGCCCCAAAGACCGTCGAGTTTGCCGCCCTTATGCAGCGTCTTGGATTCCCAAAGACCCGTTCCGATAAATGCTGCATCGAAACCTTCGGCCATTAATTTGTCGAGATTATAATCTGCCCTAAGGCCTTTGCCGAAACTAAATTCAAGACTATTTGCCGGGGCCGATTCGAAAATTGCCTTAAGCTCGTTTTCAAGGCTCATTCCCTGTTTTTCACGGGCAATTACGCCTTTGACCATACCGCCGCATTCGTTTCGTGATTCAAGAACCGTTACTTTATGACCCGACTCAACGAGCTTCGCCGCACAGGCCAGCCCTGCCGGCCCTGCGCCGACAACCGCAACCTTCTTGCCGCTTGATTTCACAGGTATTCTTAATTTCGACCAGCCGTTCCTGTTAGCCTGAACCGCCAGGTATCGCTGAATATCGGATATCGACATCGCCATATCGCCGAGGAAATTCTGCATACAGCCTCCCTCGCAAAGGTCTTGTGTCGGGCATAGCCACGCGCAAACTTCCGGCAGAATATTGGCTTCTCTGATAACTTCGTAAGCGCCTCTGTCGTCACCGTCGAGGAACAGCTTGATGAATTTTGGAATATCAATTCCCGCCGGGCACGCCGTCTTGCATGTAGCATCGCCGCATTCTCTGCAGGCATCCGCGAGCCGAACAAGGTTTGTCCTATCGCCCATCCTGCCGCGTTCGTATATCGGCCCATAAACTTTATTGTCACGGACTACGCAGCCCGCCATCCCCCCGTCACGCATAATCTGCGTACATGCGCTGCATCCGATACAGCATTTCTCAGGGTCAAGTTTTCCTTTCTTGATTATATCGTATGGAAAATCGGGATAGGCAAAACTCATTCTGCCCGCGCCCACGACCGTTACCCTGCCGTTTTTCTTACTCGCCGCTCCGACATAAGGCAATAGCGACCTCAGCCAGCTGTAGCCCGTGCCGACAACGACAAGTTCCGGTGCCGCCTTTTGAATCTCCGCTGTAATATTCAAAATCCTCGTAAGTGCAATCAGCGGATGTTCAGGAGATTCATAAGCGCCGAGAATTGGCTCATTGAACGGCCTGCCCATATGCGGGCTGTAATAAGGATTGCCGACCGTCGTATTGATAAATTTTACGCCCTTATCCTGCAGAAGTTTGAGCAGCTTCTTGGGCTCGGTAAAATCGGGCTTTGTGTAATCTTCTTTATCAGTGCCCCAGCCGTACGGATATGGTATTGCGTCATACATCGGGAAACGAGTGGTAACTAATTTGTCTTTGCCGAGTTTGTTATGAATCTTTTCAATCGTTTCGAGTAAAATTCTTGTTCGATTCTCGAAACTTCCGCCATATTTGCCCGGCCTGTTGAAGCAGGCAAAAACTTCATTGATTAAATAGCCGTGACAGGCCTTTACATCAACAGCATCGAATCCCGCCTCGAACGCGATTTGCGCCGCCTCGACAAAACGCTCCTGAAGCTGGTCGAGATATTCATCTGTTGCCACCGGCCAATTGGGAGCCAAATTCTTCTTGGCGTCCTTGTTCGGCGGATACTGCGGAACCATTACGTCTCTGTACGGGTCGTGTTGCGGAATTATCGGCTCCGATACACCCTTTGGTTTTGAATACCTGCCGCTGTGAGTAAGCTGGGCGACGATAATCGGGTTATGATTTTTGCCCCATTTCTTCCACGCCGACTCGCGCGCCTGTTTTATCATATCTTTGAAAGCTTCTTTACTGCCGGCGTTAAACCACAACTGACGCGGATTTGCCCTTCCTTCCGGAACAACCGCTATCGCCTCTGACCAGATAATTCCCGCCCCGCCCGCGGCAAAGCGTTTATATCTGCGGACAGTTAAATCCCCCGGCCTGCCCTGCGAGTCTCCGTCGCAGCCTTCCATCGCCTGCGTCGCGAATGAGTTCGGCGCCGTTAGGTTACCGATTTTTACAGGCTGAGCCAATACTGATATATCTTCGCTTGTTTCGATTTTGACTGAAAGAGAGTTGGCAAGTTTGTGCAGTTGCTCAACGCTGCTCAAATCAAAATCCCATACGTTCTGTTTCTTAGGCCTGATTCTTAATGCTTCCATAGTTCCCATCTTTAAAAAAGGGTTAATAAAAGTTCCAGTCTATGCCGTCAGTCTATGGAAAACCTGCGTTTTTGTCTTTGTAAAAGCGGAAAATATATATTGGCGTTTTCGGCAATTTTTCTTGTAATCTCCAGAAATGTTGGTATAATAGCAACTTATGGAAAGTGAAAATAGACAAAAATGGCATATATTCAACCCTGACATAGAGTTGCCCGACAACGGTGTCTTTGTCGAAAGCAGGCTTGAAAGGCCCGCCTCGGCAAACATCGCCCATCGCCACAATCATTTGAGCATCCTTTACGTGGTTTCAGGACAAGGGATTATCGAGTTCGACAATAAAAAATTTCCGGTCGATGCCGACTCGGTTATCACTCTCGAAAAGGGAAAAATTCACAAACTCACCGACAAGCCCCGAAAGGCTATGACGGTTTTCTCAATCTACTTCGACACGAAAATCGCGGGCCTGAATAAATACATAGTTGATTATCTGTTCGCCTCAGCCGAGCCTTTCCCCCTGCCGCTTTATCATTCGGAAAACATCAAAAGATATTTAAGACAGATTCTCTACGAACAAAACACAAAGCCGCCGGGCTATAAACTCTCGATAAAGCAAATTTTGAGTCTTGCAATACTGCAAATCTATCGCGTAAGACTGGCGCAGTCGAAGCAAAAACCTTCTGCCAGTCCAACCAGTCATCAGAGAGTAAAATCAGTTTTGGATTTTATCGCGCAGAATTGTCACGAACCATACGGCCTCGCCGACGCGGCAAGACTTGCTAAAGTCTCCCAGAGACAATTTACAAATCTTTGTAGGAATCTAACAGGCGAGAGTTTTGTAAAATTTCTTAACTCTATACGGTGCAAAAACGCCGCCGATTTGCTTCGCCAGACGGACAAACCCATAGCCGCCATCGCTTTTGAGATTGGTTACGAGGACTTATCGACATTCTACAGGGCGTTTAATAGAATTTACAAATCCTCTCCGATGCAGTTTAAAACGGCTAATATATAGGCAATATTTTGCGCCAAACAATGTACAATCCTGTCATTGCGTGGTTAGCCCCCACTTTTACCAGGGGTTTGTTTACGTGGTTCACGGTTAGCCCCCTCATCACTATGAGGGGGTTCGTCTTATTTCGTGGTTAGCCCCCACTTTTAGTGGGGGTTTGTTTACATGGTTCACGGTTAGCCCCCTCATCACTATGAGGGGGTTCGTCTTATTTCGTGGTCAGCCCCGCCAT